>CAKRCY010000013.1:0-41363 GCA_934309195.1 uncultured Dorea sp. | reverse complement strand
TCTACTGTTGGTCTTCCCGGACGAATTCCCGGTATGAATCCACCGCTCTTCTTCATATTATTTGCAATCTCCAATGGGTTAAATGTAATTGAAGTGTAAAAATAAGCGAAGAATACAGTCAGGACAATATATAATACCAGTCCCCAAGAATACTTGATCTGTTCTGGATTACACCAGTTACTCTGATTTAATCCACGAAGGATCTCACTTCCGATTCCACTACCATTATCTTTTCCAAGAAAAGTTGCAATTACGATTGGGAACTGCATCAAAGATGATGAAAAGATAATAGGGATAACGCCTGCAGTGTTAACCTTCAGCGGAATATTAGTGGACTGTCCACCATAAGATCTTCTTCCAACCATTTTCTGGGAATACTGTACAGCAATTCTTCTTTCTCCATCCTGCAGGATTACGGTAAATACAACCAATGCTAAGATGATTGCAACGATTACACATACTGCAAGACCAGCGGAAGCAATCGCTTTTCCTTTCACGAACTGGTCAAATAACGTCGTCATATCACTCGGAATACGAGAGATAATGTTGATCACCAGGACAATAGATATACCATTGCCCACACCTTTTTCTGTAATTCTCTCACCAATCCACATCAGGAAAGCGGATCCAGCCGTGAGTGTTAATACGACAATTGCTGCATTAACGAAATTATACTTCACCAGAAGTCCCTGACGGCCGAATCCAACTGCCATAGCTCCGGATTCAATTAAAGCAAGACCAACGGTAAGATATCTTGTAATAGCAACAATCTTCTTTCTTCCAGTCTCGCCGTCACGCTGCATCTCTTCCAACTGCGGAATTGCAATTGTAAGCAGCTGAACTATGATTGATGAAGTAATATAAGGTGTAATACTTAAGGCAAATACAGACATTTGCTCAAAAGAGCCACCGGTGAAGGCGTTAAACAAATTGAACGCCTCTCCAGTGTTTTGAGCAAAGAAATTCTTAATATATTCACCATTTACGCCTGGTGTTGGCAACTGCGATCCAATTCGTATTACGATTAACATCAAAAATGTATATCCGATCTTCTTTCGAATATCCTTTATCTTGAATGCCTTTCGAAATGCTTCTAACATTAGATCACCTCTGCTTTTCCACCTAACGCCTCGATCTTAGCTACAGCTCCTGCACTGAATGCATCTGCCTGAACTGTAAGCTTCTTAGTAAGTTCGCCATTTCCAAGAATCTTAACTCCATCCTTTGGATTTGTAACGATACCCTGTTCGATTAATGTATCTACAGTAACAACTGTATCATTTTCAAATACTTCAAGAGCACTTACGTTGATACCAACGATTGTCTTAGTGTTTCTGTTAGTGAAACCTCTCTTTGGTATTCTTCTATATAATGGCATCTGACCACCTTCGAAACCAGGTCTTGTACCGCCTGAACGAGCTCTCTGACCTTTATGTCCCTTACCAGCTGTCTTACCATTTCCAGAACCGTGTCCACGTCCTCTTCTGAAATTATCACTCTGCTTTGATCCGTCAGCAGGTCTTAAGTTAGATAAATCCATTGTGACACCTCCTTATCCGAATAAATTAATTATACTTCTTCTACTTTTACCAGGTGAGAAACCTGTTTAACCATACCTCTTGTTGCTGCATTATCTGGAAGTACAACAGTTTTGTTCAGCTTCTTAAGTCCTAATGCTTCAACAGTTTTCTTATGCTTAGGTACAGCACCGATTGTAGATTTTACTAATGTGATTTTTAAATCTGCCATTTTGTTCTACCTCCTTAGCCAAAGATCTCTTCAACAGATTTACCGCGAAGCTTAGCTACTTCTTCCGGAGTTTTAATCTGGCGTAATCCTTCGATTGTAGCAAGTACAACGTTCTGTTTGTTGTTAGAACCAAGAGATTTTGTACGGATATTCTTGATTCCTGCCATCTCGATTACGGCACGTGCTGGACCACCAGCGATAACTCCAGTACCTTCTGGAGCCTTCTTAAGTAATACAGAAGCGCCTCCGAATTTACCGATATAATCATGTGTTACACTGTCATTTTCATCTAATGCTACAGAGATGAGATTCTTAGCTGCATCTTCTTTTCCTTTGCGGATTGCTTCCGGAATTTCTGTAGCTTTTCCTAAACCTGCACCAACATGGCCATTTCCGTCACCAACAACTACTAAAGCTGTGAATCTCATATTACGGCCACCCTTAACAACTTTGGTTACACGTTTAATTGATACTACTTTTTCGTTTAATTCTAATGAATTAGCATCAATACGTTCCTGTCTCATGTGTGCTCCTCCTTCTAGAAATTCAACCCAGCTTCTCTAGCTGCGTCTGCTAATGCCTGAATTTTACCCTGGTAAATAAATCCGCCTCTATCGAAGACAACGTCTTTAATACCTTTCTCAAGTGCCTTCTCGGCAATGACTTTTCCTAAATATGCTGCTGCATCAACGTTGTTAGTTTTCTCCAGGTTTGCTTTCACATCTTTCTGAAGAGTGGAAGCGGAAACCAGTGTATTTCCAACTGTATCGTCAATAATTTGAGCATACATATGATTATTACTTCTAAACACAGCTAAGCGTGGACACTCTGTTGTTCCAGCTAAACGGTTACGTAATTTTCTGTGCTTGTTTACACGAACTTCACTTCTTGATTTCTTGCTAACCATTTTCACACTCTCCTTACTTATTTTTTACCAGTCTTACCAACTTTACGTCTGATAACTTCATCAGCATACTTAATACCTTTACCTTTGTAAGGCTCCGGTCTTCTCTTGTCTCTGATCTCAGCCGCAAACTGACCAACTTTTTCTTTACTGAGTCCTTTAACGATGATCTTGTTCTGACCTTCAACTACTGTCTCAATGCCTTCAGGATCTTCCATCTCGACTGGATGAGAATAACCAAGGTTCAGTGTTAATTTGTTACCTGATTTTGCTGCTCTGTATCCAACACCATTAACTTCCAGAACCTTCTGGTATCCTTCTGTTACACCAATAACCATGTTATTGATCAGTGTTCTTGTAAGACCATGTAAAGATTTCATTTTCTTTAAGTCATTTGGTCTTGTTACAACGATTTCTTCGCCTTCCTGTTTGATTTCCATCTCTGTAGGAAGTGCTTTCTCAAGTGTTCCCTTTGGACCTTTAACAGTCACTACATTGTTCTCAGCGATCTCAACAGTTACGCCTGCCGGGATAGCGATTGGATGTCTTCCGATACGTGACATACCTTATTCCTCCTTAACTTAGATTCTCGGAAAAGCTCTTATGGCTTCTCTGTTTTCAGTTTCTATATGGCAATCAGTTCAGGCTGTGCCTTACGGCACCCCTTCACTAAGTTGCTCACGGGTTTCTTACCAAATATAGCAGAGAACTTCTCCACCGATACCAAGCTTTCTTGCAGCTTTGTCAGTGATTACACCCTGGTTTGTGGAAATGATTGCTGTTCCAAGTCCACCAAATACCTTAGGTACATTCTCGCTTGAAGCGTATACACGAAGACCTGGTTTAGAAATTCTCTTAAGGCCTGTGATAACTTTCTCGTTCTTATCAGCACCGTATTTCAGTGTGATGTGAATTGTTTTGAATACTCCGTCTTCAATAACATCGTATTTCTCGATATATCCTTCATCTAACAAGATATTAGCGATAGCAAGCTTCATCTTGGATGATGGAACATCTACAGTATCATGTTTAGCAGTATTTGCATTACGGATTCTTGTAAGCATATCTGCGATTGGATCACTCATTGTCATTGTTCTTTCCTCCTACCAACTTGCTTTCTTAACACCTGGAATCTGTCCCTTGTATGCTAACTCACGGAAGCAAACACGGCAGATACCATATTTTCTCAAATATGCATGTGGACGTCCACAGATTCTGCAACGATTGTATTCTCTTGTAGAGAACTTCTGCTTGCGCTGCTGTTTCACTTTCATTGCTGTCTTAGCCATAATTTACCTCCTTATTTTGTAAATGGCATGTTGAACTGAGTGAGCAGTTCGCGTGCCTCTTCATCTGTATTAGCAGTAGTAACGAAGATGATATCCATACCTCTTACCTTATCTACTTTATCATATTCGATCTCAGGGAAGATCAGCTGCTCTTTAATTCCGAGAGCATAGTTACCTCTTCCGTCGAATGCGTTAGGATTTACACCTCTAAAGTCACGTACACGAGGGAGAGCAAGATTAACCAGACGGTCAACGAACTCATACATCTTTTCTCCTCTTAATGTAACTTTACATCCGATCGGCATACCCTCTCTGATTTTAAAGTTAGCAACGGACTTTTTAGCTTTACAAACTACAGCCTTCTGACCTGTGATTTTCTCCATGTCAGCGATTGCAGCATCTAAAAGTTTTGCGTTATCTTTTGCTTCACCAACACCCATGTTGATAACAACTTTATCGAGTTTTGGTACTTCCATAATATTTTTATAACCGAACTTTTTGATCATTGCATCAACGATCTCGTTCTGGTACTGTTCTTTCAGTCTACTCAAAGCTTTGGACCTCCTTCCTCAAATTAATCAATCACTTCGCCTGTTGATTTAGCGTAACGTACTTTTTTGTCTCCATCCATCTTGATACCAACTCTTGTAGCAGTTCCTTTGTGAACATACATTACGTTAGAGATATCGATTGGTCCTTCCTGACGAACGATTCCGCCTTCCTGGTTCTGAGCACTTGGTTTTGTGTGCTTTGTCAGCATATTTACGCCTTCAACGATAACCTTTCCTGTCTTCTGGTTAACAGCGATAACTTTGCCTTCTTTGTCTTTATCTTTACCGGCGATAACCTTAACTGTATCACCTTTTTTGATTTTTAACATTGACATCTTACGCGCACCTCCTTAAAGTACTTCCGGAGCCAGAGAAACAATTCTCATGAACTGTTTGTCACGAAGCTCTCTTGCTACTGGCCCGAAGATACGGGTTCCTCTTGGTGTCTTATCATCTTTTATAATTACAGCAGCATTTTCATCGAAACGGATGTAAGATCCATCTTTACGACGTGTACTGTTTACAGTACGAACAACTACAGCTTTAACTACGTCACCTTTTTTAACAACGCCGCCTGGTGTTGCATCTTTAACAGTCGCAACGATTACATCACCGATACTTGCATATCTTCTTGTTGAACCGCCAAGTACACGGATACACAGTAACTCTTTCGCACCTGTGTTGTCTGCTACTTTAAGTCTGCTTTCTTGCTGTATCATGCAGGTTTCCCTCCTTATACTATTTCACTTTTTCCATAACTTCAACAAGTCTCCATCTCTTGTCTTTTGACAGAGGTCTTGTTTCCATAACTTTTACTTTGTCTCCGATGTTGCATTCATTGTTCTCATCATGAGCTTTCAGCTTATATGTCTTCTTTACAATCTTTTTGTAAAGCGGATGTTTTACATGATCTTCGATTGCAACAACGATGGTTTTATCCATTTTATTACTGATAACCTTACCAACTCTGGTTTTTCTAAGATTTCTTTCCACAGTCTGTAACTCCTTTCCTGGGGTTTATGAGTCTACTCTTAATTCTGAGCTGCCTTTTCAGTAATTACTGTCTGAATTCTGGCAATATTTCTTCTAACTTCTTTGATTCTGCTTGTGTTGTCTAACTGATTTGTTGCGTTCTGGAATCTTAAGTTGAAGAGTTCCTTTTTAGCAGCTACTAATTCTTCATTCAGCTCTGCAGCTGATTTTGTCTTTAAATCTTCTACAAATGCATTAATTTTCACTGTTATCACCGCCTTCTAAGTCTGCGCGAGAAACTACTTTACATTTACATGGCAGCTTGTGAGTTGCAAGACGAAGAGCCTCTTTCGCAACTTCTTCCGGTACACCTGCGATCTCGAAAAGAACGCGTCCCGGTTTAACAACAGCTACCCAGTATTCTAAGGTTCCTTTACCAGAACCCATACGTGTCTCAGCTGGTTTCGTAGTTACAGGTTTATCTGGGAATATCTTGATCCAAACTTTACCACCACGCTTGATGTAACGTGTCATAGCGATACGGGCTGCTTCGATCTGGTTAGAACGGATCCAGCAAGGTTCCGTTGCAACGATACCATATTCACCGTTTGTAATCTGGTTACCGCGAAGAGCTTTACCCTTCATGGTACCACGGAATTGTTTACGACGTTTTACTCTTTTTGGCATTAACATGATTATCTATCTCCTTCCTTAACTGTTTTCTCCGGAAGAACTTCGCCTTTGTAGATCCAAACTTTAACACCAACTTTTCCGTAAGTTGTGTTTGCTTCAGCGAATCCGTAGTCAATGTCTGCTCTCAGTGTCTGAAGAGGAATTGTTCCCTCGCTGTAGAACTCTGTACGAGCCATGTCAGCTCCACCAAGACGTCCTGATACAGAAGTCTTAACACCAAGTGCTCCAGATTTCATAGTTCTTGACATGCAGGATTTCATTGCACGTCTGAAAGAAATACGGTTCTCAAGCTGTAATGCGATGTTCTCAGCTACTAACTGAGCATCTTTATCCGGTCTCTTGATTTCTTTGATGTCAACGATTAACTTTTTATCTGTAAACTGTGCTAATTCACCTTTTACTTTCTCGATCTCTGCTCCGCCTTTACCGATTACAACACCAGGTTTTGCTGTGTAAACGATGATCTTTACGCGGTCAGATGCTCTCTCGATTTCAATTTTAGAAATACCAGCACTGTATAATCTCTTTTTAAGATATGTTCTGATTTCATGGTCTTCCACTAAGCAGTCTGCGAAATCTTTCTCTGCATACCATCTTGAGTCCCAGTCTTTGATAACTCCGACTCTCAAACCATGAGGATTAACTTTCTGTCCCATGTTTGCCCTCCTTATCTTTCATCAAGCACGAGTGTAATGTGGCTCATTCTCTTTTCGATTCTGTAAGCTCTACCCTGTGCTCTAGGTCTGATTCTCTTCATTGTTGGTCCTTTGTTTGCATAAGCCTCTGCAATATAAAGGTTCTCAGCATTCATACCGTTATTGTTCTCAGCATTTGCGATTGCTGACTCTAATAATTTCTTTATTAAACTAGAAGCATATCTTGGATTATAAGTTAAAATACCAAGTGCTGTCTGTACATCCTTACCTCTGATGGCATCCAATACGAAGCATGCTTTCTGTACGGAAACTCTTGCATAAGATAACTTAGCAGAAGGTCTCGTATCTTTGTTAGCATTTCTTTCTCTCTTAATCTGGGATCTGTGTTGTCCTTTAGCCATGGATGAACCCTCCTTTCACAATATAATTATCTAACTCTTGATTTCTTCTCGTCTTTTCCATGTCCTCTGTATGTTCTGGTTGCTACGAACTCTCCGAGTTTGTGTCCAACCATATCTTCTGTTACATATACAGGTACATGTTTTCTTCCGTCGTGAACGGCGATTGTATGTCCAACCATGCTTGGGAAGATTGTAGAACGGCGGGACCATGTCTTGATTACAGACTTGTCTCCTGCTGCGTTCATTGCGTCAACCTTCTTAAGCAGGCTTGCATCTGCGAATGGGCCTTTTTTAACTGAACGTGCCATAGGTTCTAACCTCCTTACGAAAACTATTTAATAGATTTACCATCTCTTCTTCTTACGATCATCTTGTTAGAAGCTTTATTTTTCTTTCTTGTCTTAAGACCAAGTGCTGGTTTACCCCAAGGTGTACATGGACCCGGACGTCCGATTCCAGTCTTACCTTCACCACCACCATGCGGATGGTCATTCGGGTTCATAACAGAACCACGAACTGTCGGTCTGATACCCATGTGACGTGTACGACCTGCTTTACCAATGTTGATCAGGTTGTGGTCACCATTTCCTACTACTCCGATAGAAGCTCTGCACTCAAGCGGAACCATTCTCATCTCTCCTGAAGGAAGTCTCAGTGTTGCATACTTTCCTTCTTTAGCCATTAACTGAGCGCTGTTACCAGCAGAACGAACCATCTGTCCGCCCTTTCCTGGGTGAAGCTCGATGTTATGGATCTGTGTACCTACTGGAATCTGAGAAAGTGGTAAGCAGTTTCCTACTCTAACCTCAGCCTCTGGTCCATTCATGACTTTCATGCCGTCTTTTAATCCTTCTGGTGCAAGGATATAAGCTTTCTCACCATCTTCGTAGCAGATCAGAGCGATGTTAGCTGTTCTGTTCGGATCGTACTCGATACCGATTACTGTAGCAGCGATTCCATCTTTTCTTCTCTTGAAGTCGATAATTCTATATTTTTTCTTAGCTCCGCCTCCGCGGTGTCTAACTGTGATTTTTCCTTGATTATTACGTCCAGCCTGTCTGCTCTTTGGAGCTAACAGAGATTTTTCTGGTGTTGTCTTTGTGATTTCAGAGAAATCAGAACCAGTCATCTGTCTTCTGGAAGGCGTATATGGGCGGTATGTTTTAATTCCCATGATAAATCTCCTTTCAATTGTTTATTGTCACGGTTTCTGTCCGTATGCTTTGCAATCTTATAATCCCTGGAAGATCTCGATATCTGCGCTATCCTCTGTAAGTTTTACGATTGCTTTCTTAGTTTTAGCTGTTTTTCCGAAGTTGTAAGTTCCACGAACTCTTTTCTTCTTTCCGTCGTTATTCATTGTGTTTACTTTCTCTACTTTTGTTCCGGTAAACATTTTTTCAACAGCTTCTTTAATCTGAGATTTTGTTGCTTCTGGGTGTACTAAGAAAGTGTATTTCTTTTCTCCCATAAGTTCCATACTCTTTTCTGTTACTACAGGTTTAAGGATTACATCATAATACTGAACGTTTGCCATTATGCGTACACCTCCTCGATTTTAGCAACAACAGCTTTTGTTGTGATTACTGTGTTGTATTTTAAGATATCGTACACATTGATTGTATTAGTCTTTGCAGTCTTAACATCAGCGATGTTTCTTGCAGAAAGCTCTGCGTTCTTGTTGTCATCCTCTAATACTACTAATGCTTTAGATACATCTAAACTCTTAAGAATGTTTGCAAAGTTCTTTGTCTTTGCTTCTTCAAAGTTGATCTCATCGATTACGATGAATTTGTTTTCTTCAACTCTTGATGTGAGTGCAGATTTCAGAGCTGCTCTCTTCTCTCTCTTATTCATTTTGAAAGAATAATCTCTCGGAACTGGTGCGAATACAACTCCGCCGCCTGTCCACTGTGGAGCTCTTGTGGATCCCTGTCTTGCATGACCGGTTCCTTTCTGTCTCCATGGTTTTCTTCCACCACCGGAAACTTCAGAACGTGTTTTCGCTTTCTGTGTTCCCTGACGGTTATTTGCAAGCTGGCTTACAACTGCCATGTGTACAAGATGTTCATTTACTTCAACACCGAATACAGCATCGCTTAAGTCGATCTTACCAACTTCTTTACCTTCGATATTATAAACAGATACGTTAGCCATCTTAAGTGTCCTCCTTCCTTCGCCAAATCTTAGTTAGCTTTTACTGCTTCTTTGATAGTTACTAAAGATTTCTTAGGTCCCGGTACTGAACCCTTAACCAGAAGTAAGTTGTTCTCAGCGTCAACACGTACAACTACAAGGTTCTGGACTGTAATCTTCTTACTTCCCATATGTCCCGGCATGTGTTTTCCCTTGAATACTTTACTTGGATCTGAACAAGCACCGTTTGAACCAGCATGGCGATGATACTTAGAACCATGAGCCATAGGTCCTCTTGACTGATTGTGACGTTTGATTGCACCCTGGAATCCTTTTCCTTTAGAGATTGCAGTTGCGTCAATCTTATCTCCAGCAGCGAAGATATCAGCTTTGATTTCCTGACCTAACTCATATTCGCTAGCATTTTCAAATTTAAATTCTCTTACAAATCTCTTACCTGTAACACCGGCTTTAGCAAAATGTCCCTGCTCTGCCTTTGTCACACCGTGACGGTGAACGATTTCTTTCTTTCCGCCTTTGTCTTTGTTGATGATCTTGTCTTTCTTGTCAACGAATCCAACCTGAACAGCTTCATATCCGTCATTCTCAACAGTCTTGATCTGTGTTACAGCACAAGGTCCTGCCTGAAGAACTGTTACCGGAGTAAGTGTTCCGTCTTCGTTGAAGATCTGAGTCATTCCGACTTTTGTTGCTAAAATAGCTTTCTTCATTTTATTTTACCTCCTGTGATTTACAGCGGAACGCCCTTTTTCGGACGCTCATCCTAAATTATAGGAATTACTGCTTCTTATTTCATTTTGATATCAATAGCTACACCAGCTGGCATTTCCAATCTTGATAATGCATCTACAGTCTTCTGTGTTGGTGCAATGATATCGATCAGTCTCTTATGAGTTCTCTGTTCGAACTGTTCTCTGGAATCTTTGTATTTGTGAACAGCTCTTAAGATTGTAACTACTTCCTTCTTTGTCGGAAGTGGTACAGGTCCACTCACCTTAGATCCATTTTTCTTTACAGTTTCGATGATTTTCTTAGCGGATGCATCTACTAACTGATGATCATACGCTTTTAAAGTGATTCTCATTACTTGACTTGCCATAAAAAAAGTCGCCTCCTTTTCGTACTTATAATCGAGTACGACAAGCGGTGACTGTACACTCTCCCGTGTGTGTCGTGAGAACCCACACGTTGTTACCACATCGCAGTGGCCGTTATAGTAGTTTCGTACAGTGACTTGTCGCCAGTTTCCTAACTTGACATTCGCTCCACGGAAAACCTGCTGATCTCCAGCAGCAACCTCACGCTTCAACGCTATCATGTCACAGCTCTCTTAGTATATCCCAATCATTCGAATAATGCAAGTACTATTTTTGTATTTTTTCACATACAATCTTACATGGTTTCATCTTTGTCATGGTAACATTCCTTTTCCATTATATCGGATTTTTTTCCGCCGTCAATTGTTTTTTGCCGCATTTTGTGCTATACTAAATTTATTCTAATTGACCAAGGGCGGTTTCTTCACAAAAGTAAACTGTCCTTTTTTCCTTTTATATAGGGTTTTTAAGGCTGTTCCTCCAGGCAGTCCATCCCCCCGATGCATATTTTCTCTATATAATAAGGAAGCATCTTTATAAAGGAGGAATAGAAAATGAGTATTGCAACAATCTTACTTTTAATCCTATGGGTCTATACGGTAATATTCCTTGTCATATTAGTCAAGGATATTATAGCACACAAAGGAGAGGTAAAAAGTGAAAAAGGAACTACTGTTGTAGCTAATTCCGGTGTCAGTCTGATTGCCAACTTCTTCGATACATTAGGTATAGGAAGTTTTGCGATTGCAACATCTGCATGGAAATTCACAAAATCCATTTCTGATGATTTGATTCCCGGCACTTTAAATGTTGTATTTGCGGTACCTGTCGTTACCGAAGCAACGATCTTCATCCAAAGAATTGACATGGATCCGTTAACGCTTGTACTTATGATCGTATCATCTGCCATCGGTGCAATGATCGGTGCAAAGATCATGTCCAAGCTTGACATCATGAAGATCCGGCTTGTCCTGGGAATTGCATTGATCATCGTTGCAATCATTACCCTCTGCAAGATTAATGCTATTGGTCCTTTTGGTATCATTGGTTCTGCAAGAGGTCTGACTGGCGGAATGCTTATAGTCGGTGTAGTTGTCAACTTCTTCCTCGGAGCTCTTATGACAGCCGGCATCGGCCTCTACGCACCTTGCATGGCTCTTGTCCTGCTTCTTGGAATGAGTGCTGATATCGCCTTTCCGGTTATGATGGGATCTTGTGCATATCTGATGCCATCAGCAGGCATTACATTTGTAAAAGAAGGAAAATATGACCGTGCTTCGGCCATTCCAATGTTAATCTTAGGTGTGATCGGCGTTCTGATCGCCGGATTTATTGTAACCTCTCTGCCTCTGACCTTACTTACATATCTCGTATGTATTGTTATGGTCATCTGTGCACTTATGTTCTTCCACGATGCGCGGAAACAATCTATTAAATAGTATCTTTTAACAGCCTGCTCATCAAATGAGAGGCTGTTAATTTTTCGCTAAAAGTATCACTTTTTCTTATATCTGCATTACGTTTTCTAATATTTTTATTGATATTTTTATTTTTTCAGACTATACTGTTATTATAAACCAGCGCAGACAGGGAAGTCAGACATCAGAGATGTTTTGCTTCCCTTTTTTGCAAAAATATAATAGAGAATGGAGTGTGTTACATATGAGCGAAAATGGAAATCAATCTCGTGAATGGAACTCAAGGTTTGGATACATCATGGTTGCGGCCGGTGCTGCGATCGGACTTGGAAACATCTGGAAATTCCCATACCTCGCTTATCAGGGCGGTGGCGGTGTATTTCTGGTCGTCTATATCCTGATTGTTGCCGTCATGGCTCATCCAATGGTGGAGATGGAGACTGCAATCGGACGCCACAGCGCTTCTGACACAGTAACCTGTTTTGAACGCATTAATAAAAAATGGGGATTCGTCGGCTGGCTGGCAAATATCTGTACACTGCTTATCAATATGTATTATGTCGTTGTCGGCGGATGGGTACTCAAGTACGCTTTTCAATACATTATAAGCGGCGACTTCGGTTCCGACAAACAGGCCTACTTCACAGATTTTACTACTTCAACCGTCGAACCGATTATCTGGGCTATGATCTTACTGGTATTCGTCTCTGTATTGTTACTGTTCGGAATCACCAATCTTGTAGAAAAAGTAACCAAGATTATCATGCCGATACTCTTTCTCTTCCTTATTATATGTGGTATCTGGGCGATCTTTGTAACCGATAATGCAATTGAAGGATTAAAATACTATCTTCTTCCTGATTTCAGCAAGTTCAGTTTCACCGTATTTTCCCAGGCTGCAACGCAGGTGCTCTTCTCTGTAGGTATCGGCTGGGGAATCTATGAAACACTGGGGGCAAATATTCCAAAAAAGAATAATCTAAAGAGCGATGCCATCCTTGTATCCATCTGCGATACCGGTGCTGCCATCCTTGCCGGCTTTGTAATTATTCCATCTGCATTCGCAGGCGGAGTCGATATGCAAAGCGGTCCGAGTCTGATCTTCCTTGTAATGACCGGCATCTTCAGCAAACTGCCTGGAGGACGTCTGATCGGTATCTGTTTCTTCCTTGCGATTGTATTTGCCGTGATTTCATCATTATTTACATTCTTTGAGATTTCTATCCGCACTTTCGAAGATAACCTGAAAATGGGCCGGATCAAGGCAACACTTATCATTTCTCTGATCATCGGAGCCGGCAACATTATCGTTTCTCTCGGATTCGGAGTATTAAGCGGCATAAAGCTTCCATGGCTGGACGCTACCGGTATATCCCATCTTGGACTCTACGACTGGCTTGACACATTTACCGGATATATCCTGCTTCCGCTCGGCTGTCTTCTTGTCTGTCTCTTCGTATCCAAGGTCTGGGGATTTGAAGAATACGAAAAAGAACTTACGAACAACGGCAAGTTTGGAAGAATTACTTTATATGATAAGATTCTTACTTACATTGTCGTTCCGGTCTTCATGGTGATCATTATTCTGAATGTATTTGGATTCATACGCTAAGATCCGGTGTCAGACACCGACAATTTCTTCGGTCATATGATATTTTTAAAAATTTTAATTTTATCTACTTGTAATTTTTATATTTTTTCGCTACTATTAATAAGCAAATAAATTTTCACGAATTTTTGTATTTTTTATACATTGGAGAATAAAAGAATGGACATCAAAAGTTGGAAAATCATGCTGGCCGTAGATGATTACGGCAGCTTTACCCGTGTAGGCGCAGAACTCGGTTACACACAATCCGGCATCACACAAATGATGAAAAACCTGGAAAAAAAGGTCGGATTTCCGCTCTACATCAAAGATCACCACGGTATTACACTTACAAATGAGGCCAAATCACTGATTCCGGCAATCCGCACATTATTGAATGCCGACGAGGTGATTCATCAGGAAATTGCAGCGTTAAACGGTGCCCAGAGAGGCACGATCCGGATCGGCACTTATCTCAGCTGTTCGATTCACTGGATTCCAAAGATCATCCGTGAATTTCAGCAGAAACATCCGGATATTATCATCCAGGTAATCGAAGGTGTCGAAGGTGAACTTGCCGACTGGATTCAGGAGCGCCGCGTAGATATCGGATTTATCAGCCTGCAGAAAGATCATAAGTATCAATTTCTTCCTGTCATGGACGATCCAATGTATGCAGTTATTCCGGAAAACGATCCGCTTGCCAAAGAAGAGGAAATTCCGATCGAAGTATTCGAGGGAGCACCTTTTATCATCACTGAATATACACCCGGAAGCGATGTGCACCGTGTCTTAAGAAAGCAAAAAATCCATCCGGATATCCGTTACGTAACCCGGAACGAATTTTCTTCTCTTTCTATGGTAGAACACGAACTTGGGTACTCTATCCTCCCGGGTCTCCTGCTCCGTGGTCAGCAGGGGAAATTTGTCAAACGTCCGCTGAAACCAACGATCACCCGTCAGTTAGGTCTGGCCTATTCTTCATTGGAAGATTTGTCACCGGCCTCCAAGACATTTCTGGAATATGCGAAGAATTTCCTGTTAGATGATTAATCCCGTAAAGCTACTGTTTTATCTGCACGCTTTACTTACCCAACAAAACCCCTGCTGTTTTTCAGATCGATCACAGCAGGGGTTTTTCTATTATATATAATGCGTCAGATGCACTCAGTATCTTAAATAAATCCAAACACATGAAGTATTACAACCAGTGTAAGTACCGGACAGATTACTGCCAGGGATAACTTATCATACATAGACAGTTTTCCGTGTTTCCCGTTATTCGTAAGTTCTTTTTCATACTCCTTAAAGCCCCATGCTTTCACAATATAGAAACATGTCAGCAATACGCCCAGAGGCAGGAGTACATAGCCGCTCAGACAGTCGCACCAATCATAAATATCGTAATAAGCAATTCCCTGGAAACTCGGCCATGGAAGTTTCAGCCAGCTAAGCACACCTTTTGACAAAGAACAGAGAATACTTCCGCCGTACACCAGGGCTGCTGTAATAATCAGAGAAACCTGATGTGACGTATGTGTCTTCTCCTGTACATACATACGCGGAATTTCAAGAATCGTAAAGAATGTCGAAATAACCGCAAAGATCAAAGATGCGAAGAAAAAGATACCAATAATTCTTCCACCTGGTAATGTTTCAAAAATCTGTGTCATTGCAACAAATACAAGCGATGGTCCGGAAGACATCTCACTTCCCGTTCCGACAACAGTCGGGATGATAACGAACCCGGCAAGCAGGGCGATAAAGGTATCACAGATATCTACCCACCATGCATCCGCCTTCAGATTAGCGTCTTTATCCATGCTCGCACCAAGTGTCGTAAAGATACCCCATCCAATACCAACAGAGAAACATACCTGCATACATGCATCCGCAAACTGCTGCATTCCGAATTTGCTGAAATCCGGCACAAAATAATATTTCAATCCGTCCACAGCTCCCGGCACTACGATCAATGCATAAATACCACATACAAGAAGTAACACTGCCAGCATCGGCATAATCACCTTTGAAGCTTTCTCAACAATATTCGTGATTCCAAAGAAAAGGAAGAACACGATGATTGCAATAATAATCAGGCTATAGATCAACGGCTGCGTTGTACTGCTGATATAATTATCAAAGTATGCCTGTTTATCCTTGCCAAAATCACCGGACACTACATAAGTAACAAAATATTTGAGCACCCATCCAGATACAACCAGATAATAAATATCGATCAGGAATGTACATACTATATTAATTACTCCGACAAAACGCCATTTCGGATGAATTACGCCATAGCTTGCAGCTGCACTTGCACGTCCTCTACGTCCAACTGCCTGCTCCGCCTGAACGATCGGATGTCCCAGAAGAATACAGATTACAATGTAAACCAGAACAAACGCTCCGCCTCCGTCGCCGTAAGCCAGATACGGGAACTTCCAAATATTTCCCAATCCTATCGCAGCACCGGCCGCTACCATAATATAACCGAATCTCGAGAAACTTTTTGCTTCTTTGTGATCACTCATATATAATCACTCCTATCCTTTTAAGTATTCTACATGACCCTCTTATTTCTTATTTCCAGGTTTGATTCTCCATATTTTCTGCTGTCTCATTCATACTTTGGTCTAAAACAAAAAAGGCGTTACTTCTCTTTCCCCAAGAAGTAACACCCTTGTCACGTAAAATCTGTTTCTATTATAACAGCCAGGAAATTATCTGTCAATGTTTATATTTCGTGCATATTTACATATATTTTCATGCAAACATTACTATTCACTCATATTTTTTCACAACCCCGACTCTTCAAGCCGCTTCTTGGCTATTATTTTTGACATTCTTTCTCATTTATTCATTAAAATTGCACGAAAGAACATCCATCAATTCCACTTTTTCTTGTTGCAATGCCAGTTTTTTACATCCTTATTGACATCATCGGATTAACGTGCTATATTAATATCAACTTAAAAACAGACACAGACACCAATGGCGGTTCCTTAACAGAATTCTATTATGCGGGAACTGCTCTTTTAAAATCAGATATTATATTGTAGTAGTTTGTTTTTAAGAAACCATTATTATGGTTGTTATTGCAGTTATACCTAAGCCGGTCGTTTCCCCCAAGAATGACCTTGCGAAGGTGAACTCCAATTGATATATACATCCTCTATATAGAGGAGCATTCCCCAGCTTTGTATATAAAGACAAAACTGCAATGCAACGAGGAAAAACCTCTCAATGACATACCAATAAGAAAGAGCACGACATGTTCAGATGTCGTGCTTTTTCTTATTGAATCTGTCTATAATTTTCATGTTTGATTGACTTTTAACGATTTAATTGGTAAAATATTAATACAAAGCAATGCGTGAATTTATAGAAAATCTTTACAAATCGGGGTGTATAAGATTTCTTTTTTTAAAGTGCTAAAATACATTTTGCACTTATGCATTCACATGTATAGCTTGTCAACAATTTAATATGAAAATCTGGAGGGATGAATTTATGTTATTAGCGATCCAAATTTTATTAGGTGTTTTGTTAGCCGGAACAGGTATCGGCCTTGTTGCCGACATCGGCAAGAACCGTATGGATGAACTCAAAGGTTCTACAGGTAAGCAGTGGGCTTCCGCTTTTGCGGTTGGTATCATAGCCAACTTCCTTGACACTTTAGGATGTGGTTCCTATGCACCATCAACATTCATGTACAAACTTTTTAATCAGATTGATGACATTAACATTCCGGGTACACTGAATGTCGGCGATACATTCCCAGTTATTTTTGAGGCATTCATCTTCACAACTTCTGTAGAATGTGATCCTATCTTCTTATGGGTAATGTATATCTGTGCCGCTGTTGGTTCATTCGGATTTGCATCTATCGTAACAAAATGGCCACGTAACAAGATCAGAATTGCTCTTGGAACAATTATGATTCCTCTTGCTGCGATCATGCTTTGCAAGAACTTAGGTGTCGGACCTTTCGGTATTGTCGGTACTGCAACAGGATTAAGCGGATGGAAACTGATCGTTGCCGCAGCTTTTAATATCTTATGGGGCGCTTTAATGGATATCGGTTTCGGTCTTTACGCACCATGTATGGCAACATGTCTGCTTCTTGGTGTTGATGCTGCTACATGCTTCCCTGTATTCATGGGATCTTGCGCATGCTTAATGCCGGCTTGTTCTATCGAGTTCATTAAGTCAGGCAGATATGATGTACCACACACACTCGGTAACGCGGTTGGCGGATGTATCGGTGTATTCATTGCATGGAAACTGGTTACAGGACTTCCGATGTTCTGGCTCATCAACTTAATTTGTATCGTTCTTCTTTGGACTTCTTACACATTACTTAGTGCAGCAAAGAAAGATAAAGCAAAAGGTATTGCTTAATATCTGCAAAACATATAAATAAGCAATGCACTTATTTAAACAAAATAACAAGCGGATGGCAGTCTTAACAGACTGCCATCTTTATATCCTGACATACAAGAGGAACTGCCTGTGCAGTTTCCACACATTACAATTTTATTTATGGAGAATATCATATGTTTGTTAACGAATATGTAATGACACGCAAGCGTTATGACAAATGGGCAGCTCCAAAATTCTGGAAGCTTCCCATCTTCTACGTATATTGTGTAATCTTCGCAGCCGGAACTTTTGGCTGGATTTATTTTCATCATGTAGGCGCTTCGCTCAGATGGCAGTCTGTTGGTGCTACACTTTCCTTTATAGCCCTCTACCGCGGAGTATTTTTTAAATGGATGCATGCTGACAAAACTTTCCGTGTGACACGCGCACAATATTTCAATGGAAAAGACTGGACATGTAAAGTGATGATCCGCGAGAAAGATATAGCACTCTTTATCAACAATAAGATCAACAATCATGTAAACTGGGAAGATCTCACAAAATTTGAAGAAGCAAAAACTTATTATAAATTAACTTCCAAAGATCAGATAGAAGGAGTTATGCTTGACAAAGACTCTTTTACAGAAGGGGATTCGAACAGTTTTAAACAATGGATGTTAGAACAGCATCCGGAAATCAAATACGGACCTATTGATCCGGCATTTGACAAATAGAAAAAGAGAAGATTTCCATCGCAAAATGTGGTAATCTTCTCTTTTTATACATTTTTACAAGTTCTCCGTTTTCCTTTTTTCAGACATTCTGTCCAGATATTTTAACGTCCTTCCTGTTCATCTTTATGGCGCATCTTGAGTTTCAGAAGTGCTTTCGCCTTCAGACAGTCTACTTTCACCATATTATTTTCTCCGACAACGTCTGTTTCTGTGCCATCGTCACTCTTATTAATATCAACGATTCCATCCAGATAATCATTGACTACAACGAACTTCGCAACCGTTCCGCTGAAATTAAGTCCCGTTACCGGAATTCCACGAATACCAAGCTGTTCACATGTGTTGGTATAATCCACGTCACTATTTCCCCATCCATCTGATGATATGATCACACCATCTGCACGCATACACTCAGCCATTGCTGCCGCTCTGGTTCCAACCAGCATCTTATCTTTATTATCATCCGGAGTCCCTACTATAATAAGTCCAAGAAGGTCCAGATCTGTATCCTCAGATACGACTTCCAGAAGAGGATCTCTGAAATGATGTAATGATGTTTCTTTTGTCGATGGTCCAATACCCATAACTTCTGCACCTCCTGTTATTACTGCATCGAACGGATAATACCGTCTCTATACTCATTTGGAGTAATCATAACCGGCATATTACCCATATCGATAATTGAACGTCCGCCTTCAACCCCTGACGGTTCATCCGGGAACATCCACGTATCATACATAGCTCCCTGACCTGCAACCTGACGGATAATGACAACCCTCTTCTTTCCAGGTCTCACCTTATCATGATATTCATGCCGTTCCGTACACTTGTCCCCTTTGAACTTTTTCAGTTTATCCCTGTATGTCTGAATAAATTCATCACACAGTCTGTGCGCAGTAAATGGTCCATGTCTCTCCTGTCCCATTCCAGCCGCAAATGTAACATCAAAAGAAATGATATAATCATCATCTCCCGGTGTACCTGCACGGTTTAAGTATAACTGTTCTTTCAGATTTCCTTCCGATGAACCAAATTCGTGACACTGCTTTCCATTCACATCAACGCCTGTCAGCATTACATATACACCGGTTATGGTGTGAGTAATTCCTTCTCCCAATTTACCAAGTACTTTTGTTGAGATTGGAATGATATCCATGATCGTGTTCGTCCATCTGTCGTGGTCTCCCGGTTTTATGATCTGAATATCAATCTTCTCAATACAATCATCCTGTGCAACAAGCTGATCGATCATCTCTTTACTGACTGTCATATGTCCATCCGTTGTAATATTATTGTGTTCACCCCATTCCACATCTGTCATATGAAATGCTTTGATCACAAGGCGTCTTAAGTCTATCTCTTTCTCAGCCATCATGTCACCTCCTATATTCTTAAGGCATATATCTTTCCTGTACCATTCGGGAAATTAAGCATATCTCTGCCCATTTCTATGCCTTCTCCATATCTCTAGTATACAATATACTGCAAGAAATTCCAATATATTGTCTTATTCTTTTTTTAAAAAAGGGCAGATGCAAAATACATCTGCCCTTCTTAAGATCAACAATATTCTTTAAATAGAATTAGATCTTAGCAACATACTCGAATGGCAACGGAACAATCTTTCCTGGAGTTTCGATTTTCTCTAACTGCTCCAGAGTTGCCTTTACGATCTGTGTCTGCTGTTCTACGTTGTGAGGACCACCCGCATTAGCACCCATAGGTACCAACGGAGCTACCGCACGAGGAGTACCAGTCTGACGAACAACTGGTGGAAGAGCTGCAATAATAATTGTAGGAATTCCAGCTTCTTCAATCGCTCTCTGCACCAATACTGCAGAGCGGTGGCAGGTACCTCAGCCAGCGGTGAGGATTACTGCGTCAACATCCTCATTTTTGAACATTTCAGCGATAGCAGGACCAGTTTCATGTTTGAATTTCTCCTGGTTTCCACCACCACCCATGAATCCAGCATGTACAGGAGCACAAGCTCTGATAAATCCTTCTTTTGCTAATTCATGAATTCTGTCAATTGGGAACATACAGTTGATGTCCTTGTTAACATCACTGTTATCATATCCACCGTGTGATACCATCAGATCACTAGATGGTGTAGTGTTTTCGATCTTTCTCCATGTGAAGTCACCAGCAAGGTTAAATCTCTCCTGGCTCTTCTTGTGAACACCTGCTGCTGTTGCAAGAGCGATAGACATATCTTTTAACTCTTTTGTTACAGGAGTCCATACTGACGGTGGAGTAATAGGAACGAATATTTCAGACTGTAAGCCTTTAACAACCGTTAAACTCATTTTTAATCCTCCTTATTAGCATCCAAACGTGCTTGCATTTCTTGTTGTTTGCGACGTTCTTTTTCAATATTGCTGACGTATTTCTCATTTACTTCCGGTCCAAGCTGTTCCGGAAAACTCATGTTCCATCCAACTTCCTGACCTATTTTCGGTTCTGTATCGCAGATAAACATTCTCTTCGGAGCTTTAAAAAAACCCAGACGTCCTTTCAGGTCGATGCTGATACTACAGTCATCAACATCTACGATCACACCTTCCATGTAAATGATCTTATCGCCATAGTGTAAACGTTCATTATCCATTATGATAACACCCGATCTTAGTCGTATTTTTCTTTACGTTTCTGGCTCATCGGCAGAGACTGTTCGTTGTCTACGAGTTCAATCTTCTTACCGCAAGCTGCTTCGATCAGCTCTACGTTTGTAGATTTAACGTTTGGATTCCACTTCTTCTCAGCGGCCTTTACTTCTTCACCAGCCATAGCTGCTTTCAGCATAGCGAGGGCACGAATACCTTCTTCCTGGCAAAGTGTATTACATCCAAGTACCTCATTTTCGATACCAGACTCTGATTTGTTATTGTCAACCATGTACTGCATGTACTTGTTACCAACAACGAGTGCACCCTGAACAGCACAGAATGAAAGTCCTACTACAGGAATTCCTCTCATACCGATCTGCTCGATGTGGCTTGCGAAATCGATGTGGTTATTTCCGAATCCTTCTGTTGTAACGAAAGCTCCGTCAACATCCATCATTTCTACAGTATGTCCTACACGACGAGATACATAGTACTTCTCAGCATTGATCTGAGGTGATCCTACGAATACAACTCCGCAAAGGTCAACTTCTTCATCATGTAAAGCTTCAAGTACAAGCGGCTCTCTCCAGTAATGTCTTGACATCTCTTTAGATGCAGGTCCGATACATGTTAATGCATGGATACATCCATCAAGTACCTCAAGCGGAGATACACATACAGGTACGTTTCCTAAGTCTACGTTAGCTCTTGCGCCAAGGATACCAACTGGTTCTACAGGAAGGATGAAGTTATCATGCATAGCTCCCTGTCCCATGATCTCTTTTACGATTACGACTTTCTTCTTACCTGGACGACGGATAGATTTCAGTTCTTCGTCTTCAACGATGAAGCTGTCATCTAATTCTTTCATTACTTCACGGATTTCCTGAGTAATGATGTCGAATGCTGTATGTGCAGCCATAGGTCCACGACGTTCCATGTTAGTCTTTTCCTGAACTACGATGTTACCTTTGATAAAGATTTCTCCCTTATCCGGGCATCCAGGACGTCCCCACATGATGTTCTCGTCAAGGTATCCTTCTGAAGAACCGAACTCACCGATCTGAACTCCGCCTTCATCTGTTCCTGTCAGCATCATAACAACGCCGTCAAGTACTCTTGTTGCACCTTCACCAAGGATTGCATCGCCTTCTTTTGTAGCGACTGGCTGAACATCCATGATTGTCTCTGAGTATGTGTGGTATTTGTCAGGAGTGATGATTTCAAGATGGAAATCTTTAACCAGTTCCTGATCAGCAATTACTTCTGCTTCAATTCCTTCACGGATGTAAAGTGTTGTTCCTTCGATCTTTGTCTCTGGTCCTCTCTGTACATCTGTGATCTTGATATGTCTTCTTGTTAATGTTCCTACTACTTTTGCTTCTTCAACAGGTGCTTCTGCTGTTGCTGTAGCTGCTACTGCTGCTGCAGGTACTTCTGCTACTGCTTCTCCTGTTGCTCCAAGAGCTCCAACCGGAATTTCAAGATTGATATCTTTTCCTTCTCCGATATGGATCTTGAGTGTTCCTCCAGCTACTGTTGCTGCTGTTGCAACTGGTGCTGCCGGTGCAGCTTCCTCTGCTGGAGCTTCTTCCTCTGCCTTTTCTTCTGCTGGAGTTGTAGGTGCTTTCACACCATCCAGAACATCATTTGTTAACGGGCAAAGAGAATCACATGTTTTTGTAAGTTTTGCACCCAGTACTTCTTCAATTGTAAGGCATCCGTCCAGGTTTAATAATCCTGAATCTACCAGATCATCAAAGATTGCTGGATCTTCGAGGTTTGCCGGTTCAATTGTGATACCAGCTTCTGCTCTACAGCACAGTACTGCAGGATCATGAGCATGTGCTTTTGCTGTTTCAGCTGTGATTGACATATTGTTTTCCCTCCTTGTTTTGTTTCGGTACATTGTCCCTTACGGGATATTGTAATTTTAATATATATACAGTCACATACAATATTCAGAAGAAACCTCTCAATTACTTCCGGCAGGCAAAAGAATCGGGGGTCTTCTACCTCATTGTAGGCAACAGTAATACCATAATATAATTTTGATAATATTGTGTCACTTCGGATAGTGATTAAAAATCAATATCCTGACTTACTTCTTTTGAAACCTTCAGGCTTCTGTACAGTGGATGTCCAACTGTTCTCATGACATGGTCTGTCTGGTGGAATACTTTCAGTCCCATCTTCGGTCCGGATGCCATTACAGTATTTGAACAGTCTGAGCAGTTACCGATCAGAATGTATTCACATTTATCTTTCTTGAACTGCATATTGTTCTTAACCTGTCCCGGACAGTTACCAGGTCTTAAGCACTTCAGAGGTGCTCCCGGTTTATTTTCAATTGCCTGTTTACATTTGCACATAGACACTACTTTGGCATTCATCTTCGAAGCGATCTCACGCATACGCTCTTCGCTTCCTCCGCAGGCACATACAAGAATTCCCATTGTAGCTCCGTGGAGATCCGGAAATTCGACTGTCACAAGAACTGCTCCTGTTGTCTTGGTTGTAGGTGCATCTAATGTAGTAGATTTTCCTGTGAAAGCTCCACCCATGATGATCTCACCATATTTTCCGTCGATTCCGCCGGCTTTTTCGATCATCTCTCCAACGCTTACACCAACCGGTACGTCAAAGAATACATGTGCTTCATTTCCACCGTTTAATTTACCACGGACTGTCATATTCTTGCTGATACAAGGTTTCTTTTCATCAACTGCTTCAGCGATCTTACAGACTGTCTCTACGTTGACAACAACGGATCTTGCTGCTGACGGAAGCTGTGTAGTTGTGAGTAATACCCCAAGACACTCTCTTACTACTGCACGTTCTTCACCCATCGGGTAGATATCAGCCATCAGGTGCATCTTGATATCAGGCTCATTCTCAAGAGCTTTCTGCAATACCTTGATTGCTTTGTGATGTTTTTTCTTAATAGCGATGATTGCTTTCTTTGCGTGAGTGATCTCCATACTATATTTAATACCACGGATTAATTTATCACTCTGCTCTTCGATCTGTCTTGTATTGTGCTCCAGTCCCGGTTCGCATTCAGCTGCATTAACAAGGATGTATCCACAATCCAGTGTGAAATCTTTTGGAAGTTCCGGGTTGATTTCAGGATCAAGCTCTCCCATCGGAGTTTCTTCTAAATTAATGTTAAGTTTTACTCCTGTCGGGAATCCGGCTCCTCCCATTCCTACGATTCCGGCTGCTTTCACCAGATCAAGCTTTGATGACTCATCTGTGATACCTTCTACTGATTCGGTAACAGGAATGAATTCATCCGGCTGTTCAGCGGCCGGCTCGATGATGATGCGGTCTTCTGTAATCTCTGTTACTTTTCCATACACGCTTGAAAAAATGTTAGCTCCCAGGCCTGTTGGTGTAGCAATGAGAGTACCTTTTTTCACCTCAGCACCAACTTCTACACATGGTGCGCAAGGAGCGCCAACATGCTGGCGTAATAACATCTGTACATTTCCCATGACACACTTCTCCTTTTTAAATATTTTATCTAAGTCAAAACGAAACTATACAGTTCGTTTACTTATTCACATTGTTTTCATTATAGATAAATTCTATAAATTCATCTTCGCCATTTTTTTAACAGAATTGCTTATTTTTTTGGCGGAGGCATGTGGGAATCGAACCCACCCAGGACGCTCTTAACGCCCTACACTAGTTTTGAAGACTAGGAGGCACACCAGTTACCCAACTACCCCCATGTGCCTATTAACCATATCACATTTGTCCTTATTTTTCAACACTTTTATTTATTTTTATAATACCAAAAAATCATTGACTTTTCAAGGGATTTCGTACATAATGAAATCAACAGATTGAACACGATACTAGAATATAGTCTATTTGTTAATTTTATATCGTAATATTTGTTAATTTTATATTTTTATTTTTTACCCATAGAAAAAGGCACTACGAAAATATAGACGTTTTCAATGTGTTTTTATAAAAACTTATAGATAATTTCTATGAGAAAAATCATAAGGAGGTAAGGATTATGAAGTTAGAAGCAAAAGTTAACTTCGACCGGTTTGAAGAGGCACTTCAGGTTGTAGATGCTCATACAGCCGGTGAGTTCTGTCGTATGGTCATCGGAGGATTTCCTGAGCCAGAAGGCAGCACAATGATCGAAAAGAAAAAATGGATGGAGGAAAAATACGACCATGTTCGTACAGCATTAATGCTGGAGCCTAGAGGACATCACGATATGTTCGGTGCTTTCCTTTGCGAGCCAGTCCACGAAGAAGCAGATCTTGGGGTAATCTTCATGGATACAGGCGGATACCTGAACATGTGCGGACACTGTACGATCGGAGCTGTTACAGTAGCCCTTGAAGCAGGTCTTGTTGAATGCCATGAAGGAGAGAACCACGTAGTACTGGATGCTCCTGCCGGAATCATCAGCACAACTGCTAATGTAGAGAACGGAAAAGTAACAGGTGTTACACTTACAAATGTTCCTGCATTCATTTACAAGGACAACTTAACCGTTAACGTTGACGGTGTAGATATTCCTTATACGATTTCATTCGGCGGAAGCTTCTTCGCACTGGTTGATACCACAAAGCTTGATATCGGTGAGATCAATGCCCAGACAGTTCCTGCTTATACAGAACTGGGAATGAAGATGCGTGATAAGATCAACGCTGAAGTTAAGATCCAGCATCCAACTCTGGACATCACAGAAGTTGACCTGGTTGAATTCTACGGACCAACACCGAATCCGGATCAGGCTACAATGAGAAACGTTGTTGTATTCGGAGATGCTCAGGCTGACCGTTCACCTTGCGGAACAGGAACAAGTGCCAAACTTGCTACCCTTCACGCATGGGGCGAACTTGGCATCGGTGAAGAATTTATTTATGAAAGTTTCATGGGAACACGCTTCAAAGGTGTGATCAAAGAAGAAACTAAGATCGGTGATTACGACGCTGTAATCCCAATGATCACAGGAAGTGCATATCTTACAGGTGTTGCTACTTACTTAATCGACTCTACAGATCCATTAAAATATGGTTTTCTTGTAGGTTAATGCATATTCGGGGTTGAATTAGATTGCATTATCATATATGATGATAGAAGCGGATTCATATGATCCGCTTCTATTTTTTTTACTTATACAGCGTTTTCATGTTCAGAAAAATATTATCCTGACATGTTCTCCTGTTAGATAAATACCGAGAGAAGGGAATGATCCGAATGCCACGTAAACGTATATCCACAAAAAGCCGTATTGTCAAAGCAGCCTGGAATCTTTTCTACAAAAACGGTTACGAACAGACCACTGTGGAAGATATTATCAATGCCTCCAAAACCTCAAAAGGCACATTTTACCATTATTTCAAAGGAAAAGAAGCACTTTTAAATTCTCTTTCCTATCTTTTTGACCAGAAATACGAAGACCTTGCCGCCGTGATCGATCCGAATCTTTCCAGTTATGATAAGCTATTATTTTTGAATCATGAATTATTCTACATGATTGAGACCAGCGTGGATATCCACTTGCTTGCATACCTTTATTCTTCGCAGTTGATCACCAAAGACAAGAAATCCCTTTCCGACAAGAAACGGATCTATTTCAAATGGCTTACAGAGATTATGGAAGAGGGACTCACCAAAGGAGAATTCAAAAATACAAGTACCTCTGCTGAACTCATGGAAATCTATGCCATGTACGAGCGGGCTCTTTTGTATGACTGGGCATTGTTCAAAGGTAAATTCTCACTGACAGAACGCTCAGACAAACTGTTGCCTCATGTACTGGACACATTTGTAGAAGGAATTTAATATCAAAAAGGCGATGCTAACAGAAGATTTCGTATCTTCGACTCTGTTAGCATCGCCTTTTACTACACCAGACATTCATGAACATCTTCCTGTTCGATACCGACATCTTTCATCACATCAAGAATCTGTTCTCTGTCTGTCAGGTCTGCACACCAGGAAAGTCCGCAACCAGCCGAGATTGCTCTCGGAACCGGAATCAGCCTTCCCGGCACACTTCTTTCCTTGCATATCTTTTCCATTGCCATCGCATCTGATGTTGTATGGAATGTTACGACAAGTTTCATTACTTTTTTTCTCATATTTACTCAATCACCACTTCGTAGTAACCGTCTTTCTGCACAGATGTTGGTTTTTTACCTTTATCTTTGGCAAATTTTTCAACATTCATCATCTGATGCGGCTCTGTGACAAGAATTTTCACAGGTCCTGCTGCTCCTTTTAATGCCTCTGCTGTCAGCATCAAAGGTTCCGGGCAAGAAAGACCTCTTGCATCTACTTCTTTCATAATTTAATTCCTTCTTTCCTAGAATACTATGTATTTACACATATTTCAATCTTATTTTGCTTCTTCTCTCTTATTTGTAAATGCTATAACGAAGCAGATCACAATACAAATGATACATGCCACTTTTCCATTTACCGGTACTGCACCTGCTACCACTTCTTTTGTCTCTGGATTCAGTGCTGTTCCACTTGCTGCAAGTCCAAAATTATGACAGATTGCCGATCCGACGAACATTCCGACAACCGTTACCGCTGAATCCGAAGAACCCTGTCCTGCAAGGATCAGCTGACGAAGCGGGCATCCGCCTGCAAGAACTGCTGCAAATCCTACAGTGTACATTCCCAGGATATTCCACAGATGTTCCGAATGTGCGATGACTCCCGGTGTATTGAATCCTGCCACGAAACGTCCTGTTGCAATATTGAATACCAGCATAACAACAAACAAACCTGCAATCACACTGATCAGATCGAAGTTCTTCATCAGGATGATATCTCTGATACTACCCGCAAAACACATTCTTGACTTCTGCGCAAATGCACCGAATACAAGTCCGCCTACTAAAGATGCGATGATTGGCGCATGCATACTTCCCGGTCCTGCCTGGCTTGCTTTCAAAAGCGTTGTACATGTGGCAAGAATAAGAATTCCAACAACGATTGCCGGAAGCACTGCTCCACTTGCCTTATTTGTAATATGTGCTCTTCCAAGGCTGAAACCTTTCTTTAAAGCAAACACTCCTGTTCCAACTCCAAGAATAAAGCCTACAAATGCAACCCATGCGTTCAGGTCACCTGCTGACATACGGATCACCATACGGAGCGGGCATCCAAGGAATACCAGTGCACCGATCATAATGATCACACCAAGTACAAAACGAATCATCGGAGATGATCCTGCCGTTGAGCGATATTCTTTTGTTGCTACAGAAATGATAAATGCTCCCAGTACAAGCCCGATGATCTCAGGTC
The DNA here is from genome assembly GCA_934309195.1 of uncultured Dorea sp. Classification (GTDB taxonomy): domain Bacteria; phylum Bacillota; class Clostridia; order Lachnospirales; family Lachnospiraceae; genus Dorea_A. The sequence continues at coordinate 12,884 of CAKRCY010000013.1, read as the reverse complement.
TTGCATACTGTACCACTTCCGCCTGATGCATTCCCATTGCTCCTGCCGTATCGCGAATAAAGCATGCAATACAGAATGCCATGTTTGCCGGATTTCCAAGTGCTGCGAGGCATGCCGCTACAATACCACATACAACACCGGCCAGCGCCAGTTTTTTCTTTGAATCTGATAAATTCATTCGTATTTCCTCCTACACTCTCATTTTTGCATTTCCCCATAACTTATGCCTGACATACTTTTTTATGAATTTATATCATTTTTCATACATATTTACGGTTCTTCTGCCAGTTCGTGGATTGCTCTTACCGCTGCATCCACTTCTTCCTCCGTGTTGTAATGCGAGAAACTGAATCTCACAGCTCCCTGCTCTACCGTTCCGAGTGCTTTATGCATAAGCGGTGCACAATGTCCTCCTGATCTGGTAGAAATGTTATATTCCATAAGAAGCTCATCACTCACTTCTGAAGAATCATAATCACCGATGTTCAAAGTTACGATCGCACAGCGTTCTTTCTGACTGTAATCCCCATAAATCTTAACGCCCGGGACATCTTTCACCCCGTTATAAAATCTCCACATCAGTTCCTGTTCTTTTCTGCGGATATTGTCAATTCCTTCTTTTTTCAGATATCCAAGAGCCGCATGCAATCCTGCAATGCCATGCCCATTCAATGTTCCCGCTTCCAAAGCTGTCGGCATCTGTACCGGATGTTCCTTACTGTATGTCTGGATCCCGCTTCCGCCTGTTTTCAGAGGTCTTAACTCTATTCCATCTTTTACATATATTCCACCTGTTCCCTGTGGAGCAAGCAGTCCTTTATGTCCGGTAAAACACAGGATATCAATATTCATCTCCTGCACATTAATCGGGAAAACCCCTGCTGTCTGAGATGCATCTACCACAAACACCAGTCCATGTGCATGCGCCATCTTCCCTATGACTGATACATCCACATAATTTCCGGTAAGATTCGATCCATTTGTACAAATGATCATCTTCGTATTTTCTTTTATCGAAGCTTCCATCTCACTAATGTCAGGCATTCCATTCTCATCACACCTTATAATGGAAAGTTCTACTCCTTTTTTCTCCATCTCGTACAAAGGACGAAGCACCGAATTATGCTCCAAAACAGTTGTGATCACATGATCTCCCGGATTCAGGCTCCCCTTTATTGCAATGTTCAGGCTCTCTGTAGAATTCGAAGTAAATGCAATCCGTCTTGCATCTTCTGCCCCGAACAATTCCGCCAGTCTGTCTCTTGTATCATAGATAACCCTGGATGCACTGAGTGCCGCCTCACTTGCACCGCGGCCGGCATTGCCCATTGAGTTCATAGCGTTTACTACTGCATCGATCACTTCCTGTGGCTTATGCATTGTCGTCGCAGCATTATCCATATATATCATACTTGATTCCTCCTAATATCTTCCCCGCATACGATTCAAGTATTATTATTGTACGTCATTCATATGCTTTCAGTATAGTCCATTTTCCTCTTTTCGTCTAATCGAAACATTGTATGAACCCACCATATCAATAGATTTTCTCTATCAATATCGTGGGTTCATGCTATCAATCGTATTGCCGGTTACTCTTCAATTCCGTATATTTCTTTTACTATCTTTACAAAGCGTTCGGTACTTTTTGACATCTGATAATTCTTATTATATACCAGGTTGATATCCCGTCCCTGATCTGCCTTTGGAATCGGGAATGCCAGAATATCTCCATATTTCACTTCATCTTCTGCCGCAAGCCTGGATATCACAGAGATCCCCATTCCCTGTCTGACTGATTTTTTTATAGTTTCCTGATTCTCGATGCTGGCGATAATCTTAAGCTTATCCAGATTGATCCCTGCCGCACGGAGCTGTTTTCCTGCTTCTTTTCTTGTACCGGAACCTTCCTCACGCATGATCAGATGTTCCCCGCCAATCCAACTGATATCATCCGGCATATCTTCCTGCAGTTTTTGATATTTCTCCGTATTCGGTGTGATCACAACCAGTTCATCTTTATAGAATGGGATATATTTACAGTGTTTCTTCTCCAGAACGGTACCGGTAAATCCGACATCTACCATATGATCAATGATCTGTGTAATCACCTGGCTGCTGTCTGTCTCCAGAAGCTTAACCTGCTCTTTCGGATACCGCTCATTGAATTTCATCAGAATTTTCGGAAGCAGGTACTGTGCCGGAATCGTAGATGCTGCAATCGTGATCAGATGCTTGCTCTCTTCTTTTCCTGTTTCAAACCGTTCTTCTATTTTTTTCTGCAGATCGATCATCTGTCTCGCATAACGGTACAGATCCTTTCCATCGTCCGATAATTTTACTTCTTTTGTGTTTCTTACAAAAAGCCTTGCATTCAGTTCTTTCTCCAGTGACGAAATATGTGCACTGATGGTTGGCTGTGTCAGGAACAGCTGCTTTGCTGCCTTTGAAAAACTGCCACCCTCTGCTACCTGAACGAAAGCTTCTAATTGTTTCAGATTCATTAGTATGCCACCCTTTCGCTCTCTGCTCCTGTCTTCTTCGTTACCTTGATGCTGTCCATGTATTCCAGGATCGGTTTTGCGCTCTTTCTGCTTGTCGCAAACATATCCCTCACCTGTGCGATCGTGATCAATGGATCTTCTTTCAGATGTTCTCTGATCTTCTCTTTCGCAGTCTCCATATAAGAAGTCAGTGTATACATTTCATCATTTATTTTTACAATCTGTTTTTCTTCTAATAAGATATTCAGGATATCATCCATGATCTCCTGCGGTACATCTTTACATGTGATCTCGGAATATCTTGCAAAGTCAAAACCAGCCTTCTTAAATGTATCCAACATGATCTCCGATACCTTGTCATAGATCTTGTCTTTTCTCACTTCATATTCCGGAGTGCTCAAAAATTCATCCACTCTCTTCAAACTTCCCTGTTCTTCCAGAAGCGTCAGAATCCTGTCATATACATTCGGTTTTACCTTTTTAAAGTACGTCGTCTGTACCTGTGCTTTCTTGATTCCATATCGGTATGGATACTTCTCTTCATATTCCGTCAGGGCTTTCAGCAAAATGTGTTCTGCCTCTCTTGCCGAATCGCAGTGCCATACATAGGTATCTTTCCTCATCGGGAATACATATACACTTCCCTGCCCTTCCAGTTCTTTTACATCCTGTTCTACCTCTTCGAGTGAAAGTGCCGTCAATTTTGCAAGTTCAGAGACTGTGATCAGCGTATCTGCATGACTCTTCACATGCATCTCGATCACATCCGCAGATGACCCTTCTTCTTTCCGCTTCAGTTCTTCGATCACTTCCGGCTGGAATCTTCTCTTAATCTTTGGATTTGGCTCCAGAACGACGCCGCCGCCAATGGTTTCCATCGGAGAATAAAAACGTACGACAAATTTATCGCCACGTCTTACAGCAACTTCTTCCTCCATCCGGAGCTGTACGTATCCGCTTTCTCCAGGTCCAATCTCTTCTTTGTCCAGAAGTACTGCACGGCACAGAACCTCACTGGTTCCTGTAAAGAAATGCAGTCGGGTGTGATTCGTAAGGATTCTCACGGATGAATCCAGCACATTTAACTTTACATCGAGAAGATCTGTATTCTTCATACTGTTCAGAGGTGCCAGTACGCATCCCCTCTTAATCTCTTTTTTCTTTACATTCGAAAGATTGATCGCCACGCGCTGTCCGGCATAGCATTCTTTTTTATCCTCCCCATGTACCTGGATGCTCCGGATCTTACATTCCGTTCCGACCGGATACATCTGAAGTGTATCTTCTTTTGTAATCGTTCCGGATACCAGGGTTCCGGTGATGATCGTTCCGAATCCTGACAGGGAGAACACTCTGTCAATCGGCAGACGCGGAATGGTATGGATGTCTTTCTGCACAACTTCATCTCTGGTCTGATGCTCAATCTCTTTCACCAGGTCACCAAGTCCTTCACCTGTTGCTGCAGATACCCTTATCAGAGGTGCATGTTCCAGAAAAGTACCGGAAAGCTCCTCCCGCACATCTTCTTCCATCATCTCCAGCCATTCTTCATCCACAAGATCACATTTATTCAACACAATAATACTCTTCTCAATTCCAAGAAGATTCAATATATCCATGTGTTCTCTTGTCTGCGGCATGATTCCCTCATCCGCCGCGATTACCAGAAGCACCAGATCCATTCCGACAACTCCGGCAACCATATTGTTGATAAATTTCTCATGTCCAGGTACATCGATGATCCCCGCGCGGTCTCCGCCCGGCAGATCAAAATAAGTAAACCCCAGATCAATCGTAATTCCTCTGCGCTGTTCTTCTTCCCAGCGGTCTGTATTTCTTCCGGTCAGTGCTTTGATCAGTGTCGTCTTACCATGATCAATGTGTCCGGCCGTTCCGATAATAATATTCTTCATAGCCTTCTTTTGCACCTACCGTTCTTCTTTTTCTTTCTGTCCAAGTAATTCCGTCAGTTCTGAAGCGATCATCTTATAATCCTTGCGTTCAATCGTTCTGACATCCAGACAGATACTGTCATTGACTGTTCTTGGAATGATCGGAACCTCCAGATGCCGCATCTTTTCTTCCATCTCAGCTACACTCATGCCATTTGGCTGGATGGATACGGCGCGGCTTTCCATCCTTTCAAGCGGAAGGGATCCTCCACCAATCTGTGATTCACAAGACACGATCTGTATCTTCGCATCCATTCCTGTACGTCGCAAGATTCTGGCAAAATATCCCGCTTCTTTTTCAATCTCATCAAGCGGCATTGCGATCATACGCAGAACCGGAATATTCTGTACAGCTGTCTCTTCTGACAGATACTCCATCAGGACCATCTCCAGTGCCGCCGCCGTAAATTTATCAATACGGAGCGCACGGGTCAGCTGGTTCTTCTTCATCATATCAATATATTTCTTCTTACCGATGATAATTCCGGCCTGTGGACCGCCCAGCAGCTTGTCTCCACTGAAACACACCACGTCAGCACCATGTGCAATGGATTCCTGTACAGTAGGCTCATGCGTCAGTCCATATTTTTCCAGATTGATCAACACGCCGCTTCCAAGATCTTCTACTACCGGAATCCCATGTTCCTTTGCGATCGGTACCAGTTCGTCAATTCCCACACTTTCTGTAAATCCGACAATCCGGTAATTGCTGGTGTGCACCTTCAGAAGTGCCTTTGTCTCTTCTGTAATCGCCTCTTCGTAATCTTCATAATGCGTCTTATTCGTCGTTCCGATTTCCACAAGACTTGCACCGCTCTGTTCCATTACATCCGGAATACGGAACTTTCCGCCGATCTCGATCAGTTCCCCTCTGGAAACAATCACTTCCCCGCCTTTTGCCAGGGAACTTAAGATCAAAAGCACGGAAGATGCATTATTATTGACTGCCATGGCAGCTTCTGCACCGGTTAACTTACACAGCAATTTTTCAAAATGTGAATACCTCTCTCCTCTTCTTCCTGCCTCCAGATTATATTCCAGATTCGAATATCCACTGACGATCTCAGCTGCCCTCATCATATGCCCGAAGCTTATCGGGGCACGGCCAAGATTCGTATGCAGGATGGTTCCCGTCCCATTGATCACTTTCTTCATATTCGGTGTATGCATTGCAGATACGGCTTTTGCGATATTTTCATTCAGAAGAGCAATCTGCTGCTTTGCTTTTTCTTCCTCTTCACACACTCCGATAAATGCACGGAGCTTTTCCATCTCACTGTGAATCGCTTCCATGACGCTTTCACGGCTGTATGTCTCAATCAATACTTTTATCCCTTCGTCTGCCAGAAGAATATCCACCTTCGGAATACTCCGATACAATAAATTCTTATTCATTATACTTCTCCATTCTGTCATTCTTTTCAAATATTAATTTTAGAATAACCGGATCAGCTTATCACTCTTTGGCGCAACTGTTCCGATTACGGAAACGGTTGTATCCAGTCCTGATGTTTTAAAATCTCTCATCATACTCTCATATTCTTTTGGTGATACACTGATGAGAAGTCCGCCGGAAGTCTGTGGATCATAAAGAAGATCTAAATATGTCTCATTCACCGATCCTACTTCCACCTTATCAATCGAATATCTCTTGTTCTTATAGGCACCTGCCGGAACCAGTCCCATCTTCGCATAATCATATGCATCCTGAAGATATGCAATGTCGGTAACGCTGAGTTCAAATGTTACATCACTTGCGGATGCCATCTCGACACAGTGTCCAAGCAGTCCAAAACCTGTAATATCCGTACATGCGGAAACATCATACTTCTCTACAACCTGCTTGCCTGTCTTATTCAAGGATGCCATAACCGTCTGTGCCTCGCGGATTGCCGATGGCGATGCCATCTCTGCTTTGATCGCAGTATTCACGATACCACTTCCGATCTGTTTTGTAAGAATCAATATATCGCCAGGTCTGCAGCCATAATTCTTAAAGATCTTATCCGGGTGAACAAATCCGGATACGCAGAGACCATATTTTGGCTCATCATCCTGTACCGAATGACCGCCGACTAATACCGCACCTGCTTCTTTTACCTTATCTGCACCTCCCGCAAGAATATCTCCAAGGATCGCCGGATCCAGGCAATTCGGGAAACCTACGATGTTCAATGCTACTGCCGGCTCTCCTCCCATCGCCCACACATCACTGAGTGAGTTGGCCGCGGCGATCTGTCCGAACATATATGGATCATCTACGATCGGAGTAAAGAAATCAACCGTCTGAATCATCGCAATATCATCTGTCACTTTGTAGATGGCAGCATCATCGGAAGTCTCGATTCCTACTATTAAATTGTCATCCTCAAATTTTGGCAGCTTACTCAGAACCTGAGCAAGGGTCTCCGGACCAATCTTGGCCGCTCAACCTGCGGTTTTGCTTAAACTCGTTAATTTTACATCTGATTTCATTCTTACTCCTCCTGTTTTTCATACCTTTTTCCTGAGGCAATCCAGTTCTTCCTCTGACACGCCTGGATTTTTGTATTCATTATACATACATGATAGCATAAGAAAGCCGGAACTCCTGTATCTTTCTTCAGGAATCCGGCTTTTATCCAGATATGTAAGTAAATTTATGACGGTCTGACGATTCTTCCTGCTTTTGCCATTGTCTCCACAATGCTGTACATATTCGTAACTGTACCAACTGCAAGCTTATCTTTCAGACCATAGTAATCCAGACAGGTTCCACATGTCATGATCTCTACTCCCTGTGCTTCCAGTGATTTCAGATCTTCCAGAGAATCTGAACCTTCTGTTGTCAGGGTTGCTCCTCCATTGTAGAAAAGCATTGTCTTTGGCAGAGTATCAAGCTGTGTCACTGCAAAGATAAATCCTTTGATCAGTACTTTACCTAATTCATCATTTCCAGATCCCATACGGTCAGATGATACAACAACAACTGTATTGTCTCTTGCATCCGGTACGCATACTGCTTCTGCTTCGTCTGCTGCCGGTGCTCCTTCCATTTCAATCGTAACTTTAAACTCGGCATCCCCAAGCTTCTCAGAAGTAACTTTTCCTCCTGAACCTGATGCCATCTTTGTTACGTTCTGCACTGCGATCTCATTGTCAACCAGAACTTCAATTGTCTCCGGTCCGGTCAGTGCAGCCATTGCCTTTTTGGTCTTAATAACCGGGATTGGACAATTATCCCCCATAGCATTAACTGTAATCATAATGATTCCACCTTTCCATCACCATTCCCACAATCAATACATATAGAAATATTCTATCATTATTTATGGAAAAGGTAAATATATAAATTATATAAAAGCCTGAAAACGTCTATCCTTAAAATCCTATCTCCGGATAGCCATTCCCATACTCTTGTACCTCAAGTATATGGTACGAACCATCTTCATAATATGCCGGTTTCATACCACCTTTTTTCAGAGCTTCCAGGAACTCTTCCATTGTCCTTATTTCTTCCGGAAACCAGGTCGCACAGACGCCGACTTTCTCCGGAACATGACAGTCACTGGATCCCATCGTACAAAGTCCAAGTTCCTGTGCATATCTCGCTGCCTTCTGACACGCTGATACAGAAGTACTTCCATTCAGGACTTCCAGGCCGTCCAGACCTCTTACTGTCCTTAAGTTCTCTTCCAGACCTCTGTTATTATTCCGGAATGGATGTGCCGCAAAGCAGAAGCCTCCCTGACTCTTTACAAGATCTATAAACTCCTGGGCCGGGATCCTTTCATCCGGGTATTCCTCAATTCCAAATGCGATAATGTCTCCCTGCAAAGAAAAAAACTCAATCCCGACAAAGATCGGAAATCCGGTTTTCTCCGCATATTCTTCCGCATATTCTTTCAGTCCCATGTCATCATGGTCTGTGATGCAGATTGCACCAAGCCCTTTCTTTCTGGCAATTTCCACCATCTCTTCTAATTTTAAGAAACTGTCTTTTGAACAGGTCATTTCGTGCATGTGTGTATCTACAAACATAGTTCCCGGCTCCTTTGATCTTCCTTTATGTTACAAGCTTTTCTCTCACTCCTCATTATATAAATAACCACTCCGGGTTTCAAATAGAGAATCTTAATATAGCCACACACTTATAGATGAATTCTATATAAAAGGCCCGGATATTAATCCAGGCCCTGCAGAACGCGTTGATCCTGCCTGTTCGTCTCTTTTGTCTTTGTACTTATATTTAACTCTTCCTGTTTCTCCAGACATTCTTTAATTGCTTCATTCAAAGACAGCATCTTTTCATCCAGCGTTGATACCATCTCTGCACATTCTCTCAGATCCCTGCTGATATACTCCGGAGCATCTCCTTCGAATTTATAATAGATCTTATGTTCCAGACTTGCCCAGAAATCCATTGCGATCGTACGGATCTGGATCTCTACTTTGGTATCTACTACGCTGTCAGAAAGAAATATCGGTACAGATACCAGCATATGATAGCTCTTATATCCACTTTCTTTTGGATTCTTAATATAGTCTTTGATCGACAATACTTTCAGATCACTCTGATTGCCGATCATCTCTGCCAGCCGGTAAATATCCGACGTAAAGGAACAGATCAGGCGTACTCCTGCAATATCATTGATATATTTTACCATATTCTCAATCGATATCTCGTAACCATACCTGCGTAACTTCTTTACAATACTTTCCGGTGTCTTAATTCTTGTCTTGATATGTTCGATCGGGTTGTATTTATGCACATGTTGGAATTCATCATTCAGTATCTCCAGCTTTGTCCCCACTTCTTTCAACGCTGAATTATACAGGAACATGATCGTCTTCCAACTGTCGACATCTTCATAGTTCTTCATCGTATTTTCCATATAAATGTTCTCTCTCCTCTCTTAACGAAGAGTTAAACCAGCACTGTTAATATTATACCATAAGTACTGCTAATATGTCTTATTTTTCACATTTATTTTAGAAAGATTATACATATGTAAAACAAAAAGAAGCTATCCTTAGACAGCCTCTCTCCATTCATTTTTTAAAATTCAATTCCTTCCCTCGCCTGCACCTTACGGTCATACGGATGCTTCACCTTCATCATCATCGTCGCATAATCTGCCAGATCCAGAAGGTCCTGCGATACCTCATGCCCTGTCATAATGATCTCCAGCCCGCGCGGCTTATGTTCCAGAAAACTTCTGATCTTCTCTTCACTTAAGACATTCAGATGGATCGCACACAGCGACTCATCCAGCACAAGTACATCAAAATTCGTACAGAACTTTACGATCTCATCCAACGCTTTATTATTATAATGGCGGAGTTCCGCTTTCTCATCTCCGTTCATCCGGCTTACAAACTTTACCTGATCACGCCCCGGGAGGCAGGTGATCCCGGGTACAGATTCCAGGATCTTTCTCTCATTTGAAGAATTATCTTTCAGGAACTGAAAGAAGAGCACCTGAAGTCCGGCTCCGGCGGCTCTGACTGCCTGTCCGACTGCTGCTGTTGTCTTTCCCTTGCCATCTCCGTAATACATATGAATTCTTCCAGTGCCCATCATAACTTTCTACCTGCTTTCTCCTAAATATCTCTGTAAACTCTGAACTCACATTCATTCTACAGGACATTATAATCGTTTACACCGGAAATGTAAATACAGGTAGTTTCTCTAAAATTCCAGTTTCATATCTCCGGTCTTGATCCAGTCTTTCTTTCTCATGAATTCTGAAATACCAAGTGTCACTACTGCCGGAAGTATGATCTGGATCAGTAATATCTTGATCAGAACCATCTGTGCGGACTCTGTCTGTATCATCGTCTGCCACGTCATGATCTGTCCCACCAGCCCCGCTGTTCCCATACCGGAACCGGTCGCATTATTCGTCATATGAAGCACCATTGTTCCTACCGGTCCAAGAATTGCGCTCGATATAATTGCCGGAAGCCAGATTACCGGTTTCTTCACAATATTCGGAACCTGTAACATGGAAGTTCCGATCCCCTGTGCCAAAAGTCCCCCGACTTTGTTCTCACGGTAACTTGCCACGGCAAATCCTACCATATTGCAGCAGCATCCTACTGTTGCGGCTCCTGCTGCCAGACCGGACAGATTCAGGATCACACCAAGTGCTGCCGAACTGATCGGCAGTGTCAGGATCATTCCCATCAGTACCGATACAATAATCCCCATCAAAAACGGCTGCTGCTCTGTTCCCCAGTTGATCAGTGAACCAAGCCAGTTCATGAATCCCGAGATTGGAGGTCCGATCAGAAATCCCACCAGGCATCCACTTCCGATCGTCACGACCGGAGTCACCAGAATATCCACCTTCGTCTTACCGGATACCATATGTCCGAAGAAGATTCCCACATAAGCGGCAAGGAACGCTCCCAGCGGCTCTCCCGGTCCGGCAAATACCATAGCTCCGTCTACGAATACCTTTCCGGCCAGGATACTGCTTGCAAATGCACCTGCCATTCCGGCCGTTGCTGCTGACACCACTACCAGCGGTGCTTCCTTAAACTTATAGGCTACTGCCACACCAATCCCTGCTCCGGTAAGGGCTGCCGCAAGCTTGCCTGCGATGAAGATCATCTCTCCGATATTTCCACCCATAAATGTTCCGATCTGCTGGATGATCGTGCCGATGATCAGTGTTGCGAACAGACCGTGCGCCATGGCACTTAAGCCTTCAATGAAGATGCGGTCTAACACTTTCTTTACTTTTTCCATATAACGTTCTCCTTGTCCTTCCATATCTGCTGTTTTATGTCGGTCACTGCTGATTTTCAGATATATCGTTTGTATTTACATATGTCTTGTCATATGTCACGAGTGTATCATACAGCTGCTGGAAAAACAAGAATTGTTTTGTTTCTGTCAAAAATTAATCTTATCCGGATGTGAACCAGAGTTCCCGAAGTTCTCTATTTTGTCTATCTGTTCCATATCCTCCGGTAATAATGAAAAATCAAAGACTTCTGAATTTTCTTTTATCCGGGATAGTGTTACCGATTTCGATAATGGCAGCACCTGATGCTGCAGACACCAGCGAATACATATTTGTGCAACTGTTTTTCCGTATTTCTGTGCAATCTGCTGTAAATTTGGATGATTTAATACCCGTCCGTTTCCCAGCGGACTCCAGGCTTCTACCTGTATCGCATTCTCTTTACAATATTTTACAGTTTCATTCTGCATCCATCCAGGATGAAATTCAATTTGATCAACCATTGGAATGATTTCTGTCTCCATCAGAGCCTTCAGATGATGCGGCATAAAATTAGATACTCCGATCGCTCTTATCCTGCCCTCTTTATAAAGTTCCATCATTGCTTTCCATGTAGAAATATTTATCTCTTCCCAGTTTTCAAACTGATTCACAGAAGCCGGCCAGTGTATCAGATACAAATCCAGGTAATCCGTTCCCAGGTCCTGACATGTTTTTTCAAAAGCATGAAGTGTCTTTTCATAACCACGTTCCGTATTCCATACTTTACTTGTGACAAACAACTGCTCCCTTGAAATTCCACTTTCCCGGATTCCCTCTCCTACACTGGTTTCATTTCCATATGCCGCCGCTGTATCAATATGCCTATATCCCAGTTCAATTGCAGTTTTTACACTTACGGAAGCAGTCTCTCCATCCGGTGTCTTCCATGTTCCATATCCGATACACGGAATTTCTACTTTATTTCTCAACTGAAATGTATCCGTTAAACTTTTCATTGTATCTCTTCCTCCTCATCTAATGTTTTCTGATTGTCTGACGCATACATTATTATACTATTGTCTTGCTGTTTTTTCCATGCAATCCCGTCTTTACTTTATTTTTGATTCCTTGTATACTTGGAATATCAAATTGTAATATTCTTTAGATTTTCCGATCTGAAAATCCAAATATATACACGAACAGGAGGACTTCATATGTTCCGTTTATGGGGAAAAGAATTTAAAGACAATCATATGCTGCGCGACACCGTAATCTGCGATGAGACGGATGAGACCAGAACGCATAAGATCTTCAATGCTCTGGACTCGATCTGTTATGAGTTCGATCTCAGCAAACCGATCTGGCTGGATCATAATATTGATGAATTCAAAAGACATGACAAGACAAGATTCTATCAGGATAACTTTGTAGATTCCATTGATTTTGATTATTTGGAGATTCATATTATTGAAGAATAAACTATGCATAAATAGCAAAAAAGAAGTCAGACGGCCCACGTATACTGAGGGCTTTTCTGACTTCTTTCTTATATTTTATTCATTCCTGATCGCAGCTAGCGGACTCAGCTTCATTGCCCGTTTCGCCGGGAAATATCCGGCCAGCACTCCGACCAGTACTGCAAATACCATGGACATCAGCACAAGCCACCACGGAATATAAGATATCGTGCTGTCTGTTCCCATCGACATAGC
>CAKRCY010000012.1:0-45330 GCA_934309195.1 uncultured Dorea sp. | reverse complement strand
GCCATTTGTCTGGATAGCGTTGGCTGGGTAATATGCAATTGTTCTGCTGCTTTTGTAAAGCTCTGTTCTTTTGCTACTGTCAGAAAATAGCGTAATAGTCTTAATTCCATATTTTTATATTCCTGCATTTTTTGTTGTAACCATTCTATCATGTTGCATCCCCAAAATCATCTATATCTTTCATATGATATTTTACAATCTTGGAACTTATTCCTAACGTCATTGCCATTTTTTCTGAGAGACATTCCAAGGAACATTATAATTCAAATTTGGCATCGCGACTTAAAAAAATAATATGCTCAGTTTTATCAGAAACAAGTTTTGTAAACAATTCGTTATTTACTAATTCCGTAACCAATACGATTGCATGATCATAAATTAGGTGTAAAAACTAATAATATAGTACCTATCGTTGCAAAAAGCACCAGCCAACTGAGTGACTGATGCTTCTAACATCCATATACTTTATTTTGTATAAACTGTATTCCCTTTTGCAATTACTTCAACAAGCTGAAGTTCCTGATCAAGAATACAAAGATCAGCATCATAGCCTTCTTCAACCTTACCTTTTCCTTTGAGACGAAGAATATCTGCTGGATTAGATGTAATTGTAGAAATAGCTATTTCTAAAGGAATTTCTGTTTTAAATACACATTCCTTTACTTCCTTCAGAAGACAGCTGGACTGTCCAACGCCCATTCCAAGGAATTCACCATCACTACTGTACATCGGAAGGCTTCCCTGCCCATCAGAAGAAATTGTCATGCGGTCAGGATTTACTCCTGCATCTAACATCCGTTTGATACCATTACATACACGTACCTCATCACAGATAGTTTCCCAATAATCAATATCTTCATTTCCGGTAAAGTCTACTGCTCCGCCTTTCAGCGCATACTCAATCGACTTGCCAAAAAGCATCTCATTTCGATTGATATGTGTTGGCAGTATTTGAGAAGCCGGTATCTCTGTCTCATCTACCACTCGTTCAATAAGATCTAAGCATCTCGGACTGTCGCCAAGATGAACATTTACAATACCAGCTTTCCCGGAAAGAACACCACCAAGTCTTGTATCCGCAACGACACGTGCAAATTCCTCAAAAGTCGGCTGTGAAGAACGATGATCAGAAATCGCGATTTCTCCAGTTCCAATGATTTCCTGAATCATCATAATATCTTTCACAATACTGTCAGTCAACGTGCGAACCGGAATCTGATAACTGCCTGTATAACAGTATGCAGACATTCCCTGCTCATTCAATCCTTTTGTCTTTGCAACCAGTGCACATATATCACGACCGATTCCATCTGTTCCAAGGCAGCCAACAACTGTTGTTACTCCAAACTTCGTAAGTCCTTCCATAGTTGCTTCCGGAGTACGATTGGCGAATCCACCTTCGCCACCGCCTCCGAGTACATGAACATGACTATCAATGAATCCCGGAGTTAAAAGTAACCCCTCTCCATTGATCATTTCTGCCTCAGAAAGAAATCCGTCTGCGGATATAGAACCTGCATCTTTAATCTTAACAATCTTATCATTGATTGTAAGTACATCTTTTTTCCCCAGGTGCTGTGGGGCATAAACATCAATATTCTGAATTAATTTCATCATAAATCACTCCCAATTATCCAATACATAATTACCGGTTTCGGTTTTTCTCTTAATTCAAATTTTCTTTTGATACATATGTATAAGTCTGCATTGTTTCCCCCACCATTTTCTAATAATATAAAGCGGTTTATTCTTTCGAATTATCTCCATCCCGATAAGGTACTGTGTTCACATTAACTTTACTTTCACCGATTGTCAACCCTCTCCGGAAACATATCATGATTACTCATGCGGTTCCAGGCAACCTGCTCCCATTCTGTACCTGGCTTTCCGTAATTACAATACGGATCAATGGACAATCCTCCTCTAGGAAGAAATTTCCCCCAGACTTCTATATATTTCGGTTCAAGAAGCTTGACCAGATCTTTCATAATTATATTGATCACATCTTCATGAAAATCTCCGTGATTCCTAAATGAGAATAAATATAATTTTAAGGATTTGCTCTCCACAAGACGTTCATCCGGAACATAAGAAATTGTGATTGTTGCAAAATCCGGCTGCCCGGTAATCGGACACAGGCTTGTAAATTCGGGACAGTTAAACTTGACAAAATAATCATTTTCAGGATGTTTATTCTGAAATGCCTCTAATACGGATGGATTATAATCCATACTGTACTCTGTTTGCTGATTTCCCAATAATGTTAAATTTTCTTTTTCTCTCATCACTTTCTCCTCTATCTCAACGCCGGATCTTCCATATGATTTGCCTGAAATGCCGCTGCACGATCAATGCATGTTCCACATTTTCCACAAGGCTTCTCTCCACCTTCGTAACAGGACCAAGTCAACTTGTAAGGAACTCCCAGTTCTAATCCACTCCTTACTACTTCAGCTTTCGGTATATTAACAAAAGGTGCTTCTATTTTAAGCTGATGTCCGGAACCTTCCCATATTGCTTCATTCATAGCCCGATTGAATACCGGTGAACAATCCGGATATGCAAAACCTGCAGAATCATCTGCATGAGCCCCATAATAAATTACTTCGCAGTCCTTGCTCAATGCAATACTTGCCGCCGAAGAAAGAAATAATCCGTTTCGGAACGGTACATATGTGCTTACCGGCTTATCGCCATTTGTTTTTGAAATCTGTTCTGCGTAACTCTCCTCTGGAATATCTTCCGTAGACTGTTGAAGTAATGAACAGTTACTATATTGAAATATCTTACTTAAATCAAGGAACAAATGCTCCACTCCATAATATTGGGCAACTGCTATTGCAGCTTTAATCTCTTTATCATGCTTTTGTCCATAGGAAACCGAAAGGGCAATCACCTGGTCTTTCCCATACTTTTTGATTGCCAGTCCCAATGCCGTTGTTGAATCAATTCCTCCACTAAAAAGAACTAATGCTTTCATCTCTATCACCTCACTATTTATACTCCCCGTTCATCGGGATCCCAGATCACTTTATGCATCTGTATCTGCAATCGCACACCATTCAACCGATGTTTCAACATAAATTCTACTATTTGCACCGGTTCTATTGCTCCAAAAACAGGGCTAAGATAAACATGACATCTATTTGTCAGATCATATGTCCGAATCAATTCCAATGCTTTTAATAAATCTTCCTGACTGCCGGATACAAATTTTACAGTATCATCCTTTCCAAGCAGTTTCATGTTCTCTGTTATCATATGTTCTTCGCACCCGCTTGATGGTAACTTATAGTCCATCGTAAATACCGGACGCTCTTCACAAAACGCAGCCAAATCGACTGCTCCATTTGTCTCAATTTCAACTTGCAATCCCGCTTGTAAAAGAAGATGGATTAAAGCCCTGATGTCTTGTTGCAGCAGCGGTTCTCCTCCTGTAAGTGTCACATTGTGAATTCCAGTTCCAAGAACATAATTTAATATTTCTTCTGGGCTTTCCTCTTTATATGGGCACTCAGGTTCATTAGCCCACATAGTATCACAATAACTACATCGCAGGTTACACCCTTTAAAACGAATAAATACTGCAAGTTCTCCTGCATGCGTGCCTTCCCCATTAATACTGGTAAATTTTTCTGCTACCTTCATCTACTCTTCCTCATAAACTGCACAATTATTAGGTGTCTCGTATACTTCCACACAATGAACTCCATACCCTAAATCCATTAATTTATTGTAGAAATAATATGCGAAATTTTCTGCTGTAGGACGAAATGAGACTTCTTCCAAATGGAAATCTTCATTCTGAAGTGCAGCTACCGTTTCTGCTTTCAGAGATCCTGTCTCGTAAATCAGACTATGGTCAAAGTAATCACAAAGTACTTTCAGGTCTTTTCTCAGATTACCAAAATCCACTACCATTCCTCGTGTCTGTCCTTCTTGTTCTAACTTCTGACTCTTGATTTTTGCAACAACATTCCAACGATGTCCGTGGATGTTTCTACATTTCCCCTCGTATTTCCAAAGAAAATGTGCTGCATCAAAACTGGCTTTTGTTTGTAAATAATACATATTTCATCTCTCCTGTATGTGAAATGTATGTACCTGTTAAGAGCTATGCATCCTAAATGGAGCAGTTTTTATATATCAGAAAAATCCATATCTAATATACAAAAAGCTCTGCGTGTATCTTCGCACGCAGAGCCTGAAATCCTCATGATTAGCCCCGGTTTTATTTTTCGACAGGAAGGTACAAATGAACTGTCGGCTGTTTTCACAGCATGAAAATTATACCACAAAAAGTCATATTGTCAAATTGATTTATAATATTAAGCTGCTGCTTCACTGATAAATATACGTCACATTTTCATTGTTGAATCCGCATCATTAGAAACGGTTAATTCAAAATGATTTCGATTTGTTTTTATAAAGCCTTCTTTTTGTAACTTTGATATCTCCGTAGACATTGCTGCACGATCAATACAAAGATAGTCTGCCAGCTGCTGCCGGTCAAAAGGAATATTAAAGGATAAAGATGAATGTCTGATAGATTCGGCTGACAGATATGACAATAGTTTCTCTCTTGTCGTTCGCTTGCCAACATGTGTGATCTTGTCGTTCAGGATCAGTATCTTATTTGCCAGGACACTGACCAGGTTACGGATCAGCTTCTGATGATGCTCGCATGCAGTCGGACAAGTAACCAGAAGCCTCTGGATATTTAACAAAATAATCTCACAATCCTCATCTGCTACCACACTGACATTCAGAACAGCCCCCGGGCTTGCTGCATACGGTTCTCCAAAAAAATCACCGACATGACATTTTGATAAAATATTCCGATGTCCCCACAGATCTTCCTGAATAACAAGAACACAACCTGACACAACAAGCCCCATCACTTCCGTAGCGTCTCCTGCTCTGAAAATATAAGAATCCCTCTCTTTTGAAACTGTTGATGCCTCTACGCAGTGCAATATAGATAATATCTCGTCATCGGTAAGGCCTTTAAAGAAAGGACTGTTCTTTAAAATAGGTAAAAATTTTTCCAAAATCGTTCCTCCTGTTGGAATTCAAACATACAAGTTGTATTTATCATACTATAATTCTGACAGAAACAAAAGTTAAATGCTATTGATGGAGGATAAAAATGATAAGAAAGATTATTCGAATTGATAAAGAAAAATGTAATGGATGCGGTGCCTGTGCAGATGCCTGTCACGAAGGTGCCATTGATATCATCAATGGAAAAGCAGAATTGGTAAGAGAACATTTCTGTGACGGACTTGGTGATTGTCTTCCGGAATGTCCTACCGGAGCCATTTCTTTTGAAGAAAGAGAAGCACCTGAATATGATGAAGAAGCTGTGAAAGAAGCGCAGAAAAAAATACTGGCTAAAAATCAGGCAATGTCTACACACACAGGCTGTCCCGGATCTAAAAGCATGCAGATTCAACGACCTGAAACACCGGAAGCCATAAAATCAGCTTCAACTGCAGAGCAGCTATCAGAACTTCAGAACTGGCCGGTACAGATTAAACTGGCACCTGTCAGTGCACCATATTTTAACGGTGCAAATCTTCTGATTGCAGCTGATTGTACTGCTTACGCTTATGCCAGCTTTCATCAGGATTTTATCCGGAATAAAGTAACATTAATCGGCTGTCCAAAATTAGATCAGGTAGATTACAGTGAAAAACTGACCGAGATTATTCAACATAACAACATTCAAAGTGTGACAATTGTAAGAATGGAAGTTCCATGCTGCGGTGGTCTGGAGATGGCAGCAAAAAAAGCTCTTCAGAATAGTGGAAAATTCATTCCATGGCAGGTTGTAACGATAAGTATTGACGGGAAAATTATCAACTAAAAACAAGCCCCACAAAAATGGGGCTTGCTTTTATTCCGGTTATATAAAAAGTCCTTATATCTTTATTTCGCAGGTAAGAATCCCTTACTTGTCTTCACGATCACCTTATCAAATACCATGAACATCGACGGTAATACAAAGATGACTACGATCATACTGATGATTGCGCCTCTCGCCATCAATATACACAACGAGCTGATCATATCAATATTGGAATATAATCCGACACCGATTGTTGCTGCAAAGAAACTCAGTGCACTTACCATGATCGACTGTGCTGATGCACGGTGTGCGGTAGTGATCGCATCATATTTCTCTGCTCCGTGATTGCGTTCTCTCTTATATCTCGTTGTCATAAGGATCGCATAATCCACCGTTGATCCAAGCTGGATCGTGCCGATGACAATCGATGCGACGAATGGCAGTTTCGTTCCTGTATAATACGGAATTCCCATATTTACAAAGATGGCAAATTCTATAACACCAACCAGAATAACCGGAAGCGAAATTGATTTAAATAATATCAATATGATCACAAAAATGATACCGATCGATACCATACTGACTGTCTTGAAATCCGTATCTGTAATATCGATCAGATCTGCTGTCAACGGGCCCTCACCGATCAACATACCGCCTTTGTCATATTTATGTAATACTTTATTCAGATCTTTAATCTGGGCATTCAGTTCATCCGATGCAACCTTATACTCAGAATTGACCAGCAACAGTTGATACTTATCATTCTTCAACATATCTGTTACAGAATCCGGGATCATGCTCTGCGGAATTGCCGGTCCGATCAGTGCATCCAGTCCAAGTGCCCATTTAACACCATCCACATCATCCATCTTATCAATCATTTTTGCAACATCTGCCGGTTCTACGGAACTGTCCACAAGGATCATATGCGTCGTATTCATGTCATAATCTTTCTTTAGCTTCTCATTTGCAATAATACTTGGAAGGTCTTTTGGCAGTGTCTCATCCAGATTGTAATATACGGCTGTATGGTTATTTCCATAGATTGCAGGGAACAAAAGTACAAGGAAAAGGATTACATAGATCATATACCGCTTCGTAACTTTATCTGATATCTTTCCAATATCCGGAAGGAAAGGCTTATGCATCGTCTTCATGATCCATTTGTCACAGCACAGGATCATAGATGGCAGGATTGTCACACAGGCGATCACTCCGAGGATGACACCTTTTACCATAACTACACCGATATCCATACCCAGTGTAAATGTCATAAAACACAGGGCAATAAATCCTGCCACTGTCGTAACCGAGCTCCCGATTACAGATGAGAATGTCTGCGATATCGCATGTGCCATTGCCCGTTCTTTATCACCGTTGTAACGAACCTGCTGTTCTTCATAGCTGTGCATCAGAAAGATCGAATAATCCAGTGTCACTCCGAGCTGAAGTACTGCTGCCAGTGCCTTCGTAATATACGAGATCTCTCCAAAGAAGTAGTTGCTTCCCAAATTATACACGATTGCCATTCCGATACTCAGCATAAAAAGTAAAGGAATAAAATAGGAATCCATCGTAAGACCTAATACGATCACTGCCAATACGACTGCGATCAGTACATATAACGGTGTCTCCTTCTCAGCCAGATTCTTCGTATCCGTAACAATTGCTGACATACCACTTAAAAAGCACTGTTTTCCTGCCAGTTTACGGATCTCCCCAATGGCTTCCATCGTTCCGTCAGATGAAGTACCCTCGTCAAAAAAAATCGCCATCATCGTTCCTGTATCGGAATTGAACACCTCATAGACATCCTTTGGGATCATGCTCTTTGGCATACTGATATCTGCCAGCGAATCATACCATAAAACTTTCTGAACATGTTCCACGTTCTCAATCTTTGCTTTCAGGGCCGATACCTTTTTATCTTCCATTCCATCCACAATGAACATGGAAAATGCACCGGTTCCGAAGTCTTTTACCAGAATATCCTGTCCCTGCATCGTCTCTATATCTTCCGGCAAATACGTCAGCACATCATAATTGACTCTGGTATTCACATATCCAAGTCCCGCCGGAATCAGGAGTAAGATACTGATGATCAGTATCGGGATTCTGAACTTTACTACCTTTTTGCCAAATGCAACCATATTCATAACCGCCCCTCCTTTATGACTATTGGTCATTTTTGCACCTAATTGCAATATACATCAAAAAAGACCAACAGTCAATACAGTTTTTGACTATTGGTCATTTTTATTCTTATACAATTTTCTCAGATTGTATCGCTGCATTTTCGGATTGACATTTACCTATATTTCCAGCATTCCAAGTCTTGTCAGAACCTTCAGATCCATGTTCTTTACATTGTCTCCAAACTGTATCCGGATGTGATCACCCTCCATGTCTACCACGACACCCTCACCGAATTTCTTATGCTTTACAATCATGCCTTCTCCAAGTGCATCTGCGAGTTCCTGATAGCTTTTTCCCGGTTGCTTCTGAGAGCCATGATACATTCCATTTTCCTTTACGCCATATGTTTCCGCCGGACTATAATCTCCCCATTTCTTTATTCCTGCATATTCTTTTTGCCGATTCTCTCTCAGATTCCTCTTTCCCAGCAGCTCACTGCAGAATTTAGACGGCTTATTCGTCGTAAATACATTCAGCTGATTCTTTGCCCTGGTCACACCTACATAGAAAAGTCTTCTTTCTTCCTCGTAAGTTTCAAGTTCTTCTTTCGATGCCGTCCGCGGATTTACCAGAACTTTTTCCGGCAGTATCCCATCCATAACATCCAGAAGATAGACGGTATCATATTCCAGTCCTTTACTCGCATGCATGGTAGACAGAATAAATGGACAGTCGCTTTCCGTCTTCTTTTCCCGGATGATCTTTCTAAGCTCT
Organism: uncultured Dorea sp.; assembly: GCA_934309195.1. Classification (GTDB taxonomy): domain Bacteria; phylum Bacillota; class Clostridia; order Lachnospirales; family Lachnospiraceae; genus Dorea_A. The sequence goes on along the minus strand of CAKRCY010000012.1, from coordinate 36,569 downwards.
TCCAGACGTTCCAGTAATTTTTCCGGAGAGTCTACCCTGCTTCCAATCATCTTGACAATCTCTAATTTATTTGCATTCATGCCCATTTTCTTCAGATAATCCTGATAACCCATATATGTCAGTATCTGATCAACCGCCTCATCCCCTGGCATCTTTAAGATGCGTTCCATCTGCCGTCTCAGATTACGGATATTATCCTCCTGATACTTTTCCAGATTATCATACTTAAGTACCGCATCCAGAACCGCCATATCTTTCTCCTTGCTCAAGTTAACATATCTTAAAGCATCTTCCTTACGGAAGAACAATTTCAATCTGTAATATATCTGCATGAATCTGTCAGTATCTTTCGGATTCATTGCAAACCGTATGATATTCTCTACATCCAGAACCGTACGGTGTGTGAAAAAAGACAGCTCTGCATTCCGCATCCTGTACGGAATATTCTTCCTCTCCAAAAGATCTATCAACGGAATAGCACACTCGTTATCCCGGTATAGAACCGCCGTCTCCGCTTTCCGTGCATCCATACCGTTCTTTTGCAGGCTGCTTTCCCGGGTCATACATTCCTGTGCTACCCTCATCAGATATACATACTCTGCCTTTCTGGATTTTAAAGAAATTTCTCTGATATCCGTCCCTGCCTCTCTTGCAGGCTTCATATGTTTTTCATGACGAAGCGTATTTTTCTGGATGAATTTATCCGCTGCCTCCACAATCTTCGCATTCGATCGGAAATTTTCTTCCATCAGAAGTACCTTTGCACCTTTATGATTCTTTTCGAACGACAACAACGCTTCCGGATAAGCCGCCCGGAATCCATAGATACTCTGATCCTCATCTCCGACCATAAACAGATTTCCCGATTCTGTCGCCATCAAAGCAATGATCGCATGCTGGATTTTTGATGTATCCTGTGCTTCATCTACACAGATATACGGATACAATTTCTGAAAATACGCCAGAAGTCCAGGATCCATTCTCAGCATCTTATATGCATACAACATCTGATCATCATAATCCATCAGATTCTGCGCACGCATCTGACTACAGTATTCACGGTAGATTCCTGCAATCCGGATATCCGACTCTTCTTCTAACTTCTGAAGTTCTTCTTCGGTCAGCATCATATTTTTTATATATGTGATCAACGTTCTTACATTCTTAAGATCACTCTCCGTCGGATATCCCATGCCATGATCCTGACAGATTCTGATCAGCATCCCTGTCGTTGTCTTTTCATCCTTCACCAGTTCGAATGGTGTCTTTCCAATCCGTCTTCCGTAATACTGGATAATCCTCGCACAGATTCCGTTGATCGTCCTAAATTCCAGTCTCTTTGCCATATCCTCGCCAAAACGGACTGCAAATCTTTCGGACATATCTTTTGTCGCTGCCACCGTATATGTAACTGTAAGTATGCTCTCCGGAGAAATATTCCTACAGTAGATCATATAACCAAGACGTGTCACCAGTACCGTGGTCTTTCCTGATCCGGGTACGGCAAGAAGCAGTACCGGCCCTTTTGTGCTCTGTACTGCTTCTTTTTGCTGTTGATTTAATTTTACCGAAAATGTTGTTTCAAATTCTTTCCATTCCATACTTCTTTTTATGTTAATTTGTGAATCCACTTATAGCTCCTAAATCGTAAAAATACCGGAATCCCTTTGAACAACTGGTCCGACTGAACTGCAGCCACGACCAGTTCCACCGGAAGTTTCCACGCGAATGCCGCCAAAAATGACAGCGGCATCACGATTCCCCATGTAGAGATCAGATTCATGTACATGGAAAACCTTGTATCTCCCCCGCCTTGAATAACACCTACCGATACCGGCATCTGATATGACATTCCTACCATAACTATGCTCATGATCATAATGAAATGATCTGCCAGGACTGCTGCCGTATCTGTCAGTTTATACATGGATAACAGCGGTCCTCTCAATATGAATAACAGAGAAGCAAGCACTACACCGATCAGAACATCCAGCACAGAAAGTGTTCTTCCATCAGATTTGACTCTTTCTATATCTCCCTCTCCGATATCTTTCCCGATCACAACTGCAGATGCAGATGATATGGCGATTACGATCACCTTCAGATACTGAAAAAATGTGCTGGATACAGAATTTGCAGCAATTGCATCTGCAGACAAATGTCCGAGAATTGCCGTCTGCATCGGTACCGAGATTGCCCAGATCATCCCCGAGCACATGATTGGAAATGCAACTTTTAAGAATGCCCTCCATATCTTTCTATTCTCCGGCGCAAACATGATTCTGATCAAATTGACATCAAACAACCGGACTTTCGTATCTATCTTCCATACATACACCACAATGATCAATAGTTCCAGCATTCTTGCAGTTAACGTTCCCACCGCGGCTCCCCTGATCCCCATCTCCGGAAATCCAAAATGTCCAAAAATCAATGTATAATTGATACAACCGTTTGTGATCAATGACACTACTGATATGATAAATGAAATCTTCACTACCTCTACACTTCTAAGCATGGCGATCAGCAGATTACTTATCATGAAAAGTAAAAATGTCCACTTCAGAAGTGCCAGATATGCCTTTCCTTCCACGATAATCTCAGGTGATGTCGTAAATATTCCCAGGAGCCGCTCCGACATGCACGTACAGGCTGTCACAACCACTGCTGCGATCAGGATACTGAGTGCCAGTGCTGCTCCCGTCAGTTTCCGGATTTCCCCGGTCTCCTGCTTTCCCCAATACTGAGAACAGATTGCTACCAGTGCATTTCCAATAGACAATGCCAGCTGGTTCACGATAAAGAATATCTGGTTCACTGTTGCCGCACCGGACAATGCATTCTGGCTGTAACTTCCAAGCATAATATTATCAAGCATATTCACACTGTAAGCCACCAGATTCTGAAGTGCCACAACCAGCATCAACCTGAAAAATGTCTTATAAAAATTTTTATCTCTTGTAAAAAATGTTGTTCTTGTAGTTTTCATTATCTCAACAGATTTCTTACCATTTCTGCATCAAATGTAACAGACTTCACATGATCTACCTCAATCTGATACAGGGCATTCGCCGCAATGTGTTCAGCCGCCTGCTCCAGATCACGGATTCCGGATGTATTAGAATATAACTCGATCAATTCATCCAGTCCTTCCTCACTCATGATACACTCGTCTTCCTTAAGACTCATTCTCTTTAATACCTTCGGGAGTGCGAATTTGGAGAAGATCACTTTCTTCTCTTCCGGTGTGTAATCAGGGATATCGATCACGGCAAAACGTGACATCAGCGGTGCACTGATCTGAGACTTGTCATTCGCAGTCGCAATCGGATATACCCCTACGGTCGGAATCATACACTCGATATAGTTATCTGTAAATCCAAGATTATCCAGTAATGTCAGAAGTACATCGGCCGGATTGCCATTTCCTTTTCCGGATGCTGCTTTATCCAGCTCATTGATGATGAATACCAGATTTGATTCTCCTGCCATGGCAAATGCATCCATGATGATACCTGTCTTCGCATTGGCATAGATACGAGAACTTCCTGTCAGCTGCTCAGGATCATTGATCGAACTCATATCCAGAGTCGTCCATGGAAGCTTCAGGATACGTGCCACCGCATAGGCAATCTGTGATTTACCGGTTCCGGCCGGTCCCACTAACAGAAGTCCATATGCCGGCAATGTATGTGTACGGTTGATCTGAATGATGGTCTCGATGATTCTCTGCTTTACGCGCTCCATTCCGTAAAGTTCTTCATCAAGAATTCTGCGCGCTTCATCCGGATCGATTGCTTCAAAATAATTGCTCTTCCACTGCACATTCATCATAATAGAAAGCGCTCTCTGTGCATGGCGTCTTTCTTCCGGTGATACTTCATGGGAACGTGCCACGGCAAGATTACGTCTTGCCCAAAGGCGGATATTATCCGGAAGGGTTCTTCCTGCACAGTTCATGAAGTCTGTGATACTCTGAAGACTGGTAAGCTTCATGTCATCTCCTACTTCGTCTTCATCTTCATCATTCTCCTCTTCTGCCGGTGCATTACTTGCCAGAAGACGCTCGATCATAAATTGCAGAAATCCATCTTCTGCGGATAACTTTGTGCCGCCGCCAAATGCAATTTCACGAATCTTGTATACTGCATATCCTTCTTCTGTATTCTCTCCCGAGAGGCGCACATTAATATGATTCTCTCCGAGCCATTTTAACAGACTTACAAATCTTGCATCGATCTTTAAGATGTCTGCACTTACGGTTCCGTCTTCCTGCTGGAATTCGAATGATGTTCTCTTGATCGGATTTGTGAATACACCGCAGGAATGGTGCTCCCATTTGCAGGTCTTGTTATCCAGAATCATCATCGGTTTTTCTATAGTTGCTTCATTTTCATTCGAGCGGATTACCGTATATGTACATTCCGCTGGTTTCTTCTCGTCCGGTGTTGCGTTAAAATCAAAAACTGGCATCGTTTGTTCTCCTTTTTTACATATAATGTTAAGTTTATCATTCTTCTGGATTCTTTCCAAGCCTGATTTTTTCCATTTTCTTCACAAATTCATCATCCGCATGGTCAAACAGATAGTTCCTGTCACTGACCCGTTGTTTTTCATTATCTTCTTCAATCAATTTCTTTGTATATTCAATCTCTTCTAAGAAATCTCTGGAAGAAATACGGGTTCCACCCTGCCCCATCGTAATTACCTGCTCTACCCCATCGGAAGTCACGACCGTCACATGATACTTTCTTCCGATATGATGAACGACCTTTTCAATATACTGATCGGCTGTCTCCGCCTCTTTGGTATACACAACATGGATATTATGATACTTCTGGATCTCCAGTGCATAACCTTCCACCTTGTATGCATCAAACACCAGGATCAGTACACATTTCTTATATCCCTGATAATTGCAAAGGATATCCATCAGCTTGTCCCTTGCAGCCTCGATGCTGACTTTTGCCAGTTCTTTCAGCTCTTCCCATGCGAAAATAACATTGTATCCGTCAACCAGCAGGTATTCCTGCATAGCCTCTTCTTTTTTGCGCTGCTTTTTCGCATACTCACTTTCGTAAGTTTTTGGTGTCAGTCCACCTTTTCTTTCTACTTTTCCATATGTGCGGATAAAGATTTCTTCCAGTTCTTTTTCTGCTGCTTTAGAATAGACTCCCGGTGTTCTGGCCGCTCTCGGTACCTGTCTTGCTGCCTGCTCGGACTGCCTCTTTGCTTCTTCTAATGCCTGTTCTTTTTCAAGCTGATTCTCCAAATGCATGTACTCTGGCACTTGATTCCATGGAACGTTAAATCCTGCACCATGGGAACAGAAGACGGATCCTGTCGGATTCTCGATGTCGCGCTCCGGATCATAACCAATCTCTTCGATCACTGCCTCTGCGTTCCGGCAAGGTTCATAGCCGCGGAATGTACAGGTCAGATGTCCCTGTCCTCTTGTATAAGAATTCACTTCCATCTGATAATCCCGCATACCGGTAACCGGCGCATATCCCTCGATCATCGTCATCTCGCCTTCTGTCTGCGGTGTACCGGCCTCCCCATTCATCCGCTGGATATCCGTAAGTGCACGTCCGATCATTCCCGATGGAATTTCCAGTTGAAAATCATAATAAGGTTCCAGCAGCATACTTTCGGCCTGCATCAGTCCCTGGCGCACCGCACGGTAGGTTGCCTGCCGGAAATCTCCGCCTTCGGTATGTTTCAGATGTGCCCGTCCTGCCGTCAACGTAATCTTTATATCTGTAATAACAGATCCAGTCAACACACCTCTGTGCTCTTTCTCCAGAAGGTGGGTAAGGATCAGCCGCTGCCAGTTCTTATCTAACATATCCTCACTGCAGTCTGTTCCGATCACAATACCGCTGCCTCTTTCACCCGGTTCCATCTTCAGATGTACTTCCGCATAATGCCGCAGCGGTTCAAAATGCCCCACACCTTCCACAGTATTCCGGATAGTCTCTTTATATACAATATTTCCCGTATCGAATTCTACATCTACACCGAACCGTTCTTTGATCAGACTTTTTAATATCTCGATCTGGACTGCTCCCATGAGTTTTGCATGAATCTCACCCAGTTCTTCATTCCACACGATCTTAAGCATCGGATCTTCTTCTTCGAGTACACGCAAATTCCCGAGCATTTTGTGGACATCACAGCCCTCCGGGAGTTCGATCTTGTAGCTTAAGACAGGCTCCAGTGCAGGTGCTTCGGAATCGTATTCTATGCCAAGTCCTTCACCTGGATAAGTATAATTCAGCCCGGTTACCGCACAGACCATACCCTCTTTTGCTTCCTGTACCATCTCGTATTTTTCACCGGAATAAACGCGGATCTGATTGATCTTTTCTTCCCAGTTATTATCAGCATTCTCTATTTCATCTGAGTGATCTTTCTTCCTCATATCCCCTTTTAGGATATCTTTCACTTTCAGGCTTCCGGATGTTACTTTCAGATGTGTCAGGCGGTTCCCTGCTGCATCCCTGGAAATCTTATAGGCTTTTGCGCCAAAAAAACCTGTGCTTTTTCCTTTCATGTCACTTTCACCGGATGCCGGATCTGTTTTCCGCTGCTGATTTTTCTCTATGTAACCGGTCATCCCATCCATGAATTCCTGCACACCTTCCATCTTCAGTGCCGAACCAAAATAACACGGATATACTTTCCTGTTACCGATCATCTCAGCAATTGTATCTTCTTCTACTTTCTCCGATTCCAGATACTCTTCCATCGCTTTCTCATCACACATGGCAAGACTGTCATACGTTTCTTCCGTTATCTCCGAAAAATCGATACACCCTTCATCCAGTCTGTTCTGCAGATCAGCCAGTACCTTTGCCTTATCCGTTCCCACCTGATCCATCTTATTGATGAATATGAACGTCGGTATCTGATATCTTTTGAGCAGTCTCCAAAGCGTACGCGTGTGTCCCTGCACCCCATCGGCACCATTGATCACCAGGATCGCATAATCCAGTACCTGTAAGGTACGTTCCATTTCTGCCGAGAAATCCACATGCCCCGGTGTATCCAGAAGGGTTATCCCCAGATTTCCCATCTTTAATTCTGCCTGCTTGGAAAAGATCGTGATTCCTCTTTCCCGTTCCAGTTCGTATGTATCTAAAAATGCATCTTTATGATCTACCCGTCCAAGTTTTCTGATCTGCCCGCTTAAGTAAAGCATGCATTCCGATAATGTTGTTTTCCCGGCATCTACGTGAGCCAGGATTCCAATTGTAATATGTTTCATAATTTCTTTCCTTATTATCTGTCGTTATCAGTCACTATTACCATTACTTATCAGTATTCTTTTTTACGATATTCTTATTATACATCATAATTTATATTTTGTACTTTTTTTCATAATTTTGCAATTTACTATTGTTTTTTCCCGTAAAATCTGTTTGACTATTAGTGAGGACATATTAAAAAAAATAATAAATAAGCGAGGTATTGTTATGAAACCAATAAAAGAAGGTAAAGTCCGTGAAATTTATGATAACGGAGACAGCCTGATTATGGTTGCCACTGATCGTATCAGTTGTTTTGACGTAATTCTTAAGAATATTGTTTCCAAGAAAGGAACTGTTCTGACACAGATGTCTAAATTCTGGTTCGACCTGACAAAAGACATTCTTCCAAACCACATGATCTCTACTGATGTGAAAGATATGCCTGAATTCTTCCAGAAACCAGAATATGACGGTAACAGCATGATGTGCAAAAAGCTTGAGATGCTCCCAATCGAATGCATCGTACGTGGTTACATCACAGGAAGCGGATGGAAGAGTTATCAGGAAAATGGTACTGTATGCGGCATCAAGCTTCCGGAAGGTTTAAAAGAATCGGATAAGCTTCCAGAGCCAATCTATACACCATCCACAAAAGCTGAGATCGGAGATCATGATGAAAATATTTCTTACGAGCAGAGTATTGCCCACCTTGAGAAATATTTTCCTGGTAAAGGCGAAGAATATGCAGCCAAGCTTCGTGACTGTACGATCGCTCTCTATAAAAAATGTGCAGACTATGCATTAAGCCGTGGTATCATCATCGCAGATACCAAATTTGAATTTGGTCTTGATGAAAATGGTAATATGGTCATCGGTGATGAGATGCTGACACCGGACAGCTCCCGTTTCTGGCCTGTAGAAGGTTATGAACCGGGACATGGACAGCCGTCATTCGATAAACAGTTTGCACGTGACTGGCTGACTTCTCACCCGGATAACGACTGGAACCTTCCGGATGATATTGTCCAGAAAACAATTGACAAATATCTTCAGTGCTACAAGATGATCACAGGTGAAGAACTTGCTTAATTCTCCTGTATTCAGAGATAACGAACTCCTTGCGGTTTTCTCGATCATCTAACCGGGTAGCAATGCAGAGGATCTGCCACCGGCAGTTTCTCTTGCATATTTTAGTATAAATACTCCCGCCGGGGCTGCCACACTGACAGCTTCTGCGGGAGTTTTATTATAATACAGGAACTGCATTTGAACATTATTTTTTCATCTTCGGCTCAAAGACAAGCGCTGCCAGGTAGCCAAAGACGAGCGCTGCAGATATTCCAACGGCACTTGCCTTAAATCCGCCCATAAATATCCCGATGAATCCTTCTTTATCTACAGCTTCTTTTACACCTTTCCACAAAAGATTACCGAATCCCAATAATGGTACACTGGCACCTGCTCCCGCATATTCCTGAATCACCGGATATATCTTCAGTGCTCCTAATACAGAACCGCTGCACACCAAAAGCACCATAATCCTTCCCGGCATCAGCTTTGTCCGGTCCAGTAATATCTGTGTCAGTGCACAGATCAGACCTCCCACCCAGAATGCATTGATATAATCCATATTATGTTTCCTCCCGGTATATTTTTTGCCTAACAGTGTTCCAGCACGATTCCATGTGCAATTCCCGGAACACTTGCTCCCTCATTGTAACTGACCGTCGACATCAGTGCTCCTGTCGGAACGAACAGTACCCTCTTCCACTCACCTCTTGCAATGGCAGGCAGAATATACGCTGCTAATGTTACCGCCGCACATCCGCAGCCACTTCCTCCTGCATGGGTATCCTGTCGGCTCTGATCGAATATTGTCATCCCACAATCCATATGTCTCTCTTTGATATCGTATTCTTTTCCACGCATAAGATCAATCAAGATGCTCTGTCCCACATATCCGAGATCTCCGGTAATGATCCGGTCATAGTCTTCTTCTTTTCTTTCAAAATCTTCCAGATTCTGAATGATCGTATCACAGGCTGCCGGAGCCATACATGCACCCATATTCTGCGAATCCTTCAAACCATAATCCACAATCTTCCCGACCGTCACTCCGGTAATCTTCACATGACTCCTGTTCTTTCCAACGATAAATGCACCACTTCCGGTCACTGTCCATTGTGCAGACAGCGGCCTCTGATTCGCATAGCTGAGTGGAAAACGGAATTCCTTTTCCGCACTTCCGAAATGGCTGGATGTCACTACGAGCATCCGCTCTCCGTACCCTGCCGCCACACACATGGATGCCAGGGCGAGTGCCTCCCCTGATGTTGAACATGCACCGTACAGACCAAACATCGGTATCTGCAGCTGTTCAACTCCAAGTGATGTTGCCACTCCCTGTCTTAACAGATCTCCTCCGAACAGATACCGGATGGCTCCTGCTGACAGATGTGCTTTACCAAGTGCCAGCTGGCATGCTTCTTTCTGCATACTGCTTTCTGCTTTTTCCCATGTGTCCTCCCCGAACATATCATCCGGCCCCACCATATCGAACCTGCTTCCAAGTGGTCCCTCCCCTTCTTTCTTCCCGACTACGGACGCACTTTCCTCGATATACGGAGAGGTCTTAAATGCTATACTCTGCTTTCCTTTTATCATATTCTTATATCCTCCTGATATATTTCCATACGGATTATCCCGCAACTCCCACCGCTTTTAGCAGCCAGTAGAACAGTCCAAGCAGCCAGCTTGTAAATATCCCATACAGAATCACCGGTCCGGCAATGGTAAATATCTTACACCCGATTCCTATAACCTGTCCTTCTTTCTTGTATTCAATCGCCGGTGCTGCCACCGAATTGGCAAACCCCGTAATCGGTACCAGTGCTCCTGCGCCGCCCCATTTTGCAATCTGCGGATACAGATTACATCCGGTAAGCACTGCACTCAGAAGCACCAGAAGCATCGAACACCAACTTCCACTCATATCCCTGTCCAGTCCCGCTTTCTCACAGATATTCAGAATGCCTTGCCCGATCACACAGATGACACCGCCTGTAACGAATGCTTTCGCCATATTTACCGGCAGATTATGCACCGGTGTTTTCTGCCTGACATAATTTTCATATGACTGTTGTTGTTTCTTCTCCATATCATCACCACCTTTTCCAGAAAAATAATAATGCGCCCAGACCTTTTCCCAATGCGATTCCGATCATCACCGCTCCGATTCCTCTCACCATACGGATTCTCCGGATAAAGATCGGAAACAGATCCAGCATTTCCGCCAAAGCCATTGCCCAGCAGCCCACAAAGATTCCTCCGAACAGTCCCATAACCGGAAGCAGACAGCCTGCAAACGGAACTGCCGGATGATACACAGAAATAACGGCACCCAGGCTTCCTCCGGCTGCAACCGCATCTTCATATAACATAACCTGTTCTCCTGTATGTGTCCGGTCGGCAAAGTCCGATATCACACCCAGACCTATGATAAAAGAAAAAAGTCCGCCTGCTGCCGTAATCCCCGCACTAAATCCCAGTAGTGCCAGACATATGTTTTTCACCAACATCCAGTTCTTTCTCCTTTCTGGAATACGTCTCCACCAGCGTTGTCTGTATATCATTCTCGTAAAGGCGCATCTCCACCTCCATCGGTGTCGGATCTACCGACAATCGTTTTTTCCCGAAATGATTGAAGAACGTCAGAATTCCTATCACAATCCCAATACAGTATGTGAACTCCAGGATTGTAAATCCGTCCGACTTTGTACCGGTTAAAAGTTCATATACCTGTCCAAACATTCTGGTTACGCCTACATCGTTATTGAATGCCATCGTTGAAAATGCTGCGCCAAAGAAACTGATCAGTACTACAGCCACAATCTTAACGACATGAATGATCCCGCCTTTTCCGTCCTGTTCCTCATACGTCACGATAAAATCCGTTTCTCCGATATTCGCTACTGTTGCATCCGGATAGATCTCATGAATCTTCTGTATCACTTTCAAAAGTGATACTACCGTTCTACACTGTCTCTTATCATCCGGATGATGAAAGGTCAGCAGATGAATGCTCCGGATCCTGGCAAGCATTGCCGGATCTGTACACTCTATCTTCAGCACATCACCGATCGTCACGGATGTTTTTGCCACCTCAGCATTCCGGTCTGCCTTTATATATACAGTGCCTGCTTTTCCTGCCATCTTTCTTCACCTCCGTTTTTTCATCCTGATAGTATACCGTCTTCTTTACCAACGTTCCTTCATTCACTCCGTGATTGCCTTTTACATCATGAAAGTAATAAATAAATCCTATGATCACAGCAGCTGTAATAACAAAAATCAGGCACATCCTGATCTTCTTTCTGCCTTCTTCCAACATTCTCACCCTTTCTTCCCAGGATTTCTTTTACCAGATCTCATGAGTTAGTATGCCGGATTCTGACAATTCTATGCATGGATTCCATACATAGAATCGATTCCTGACGTGCCTGTTATAACTTCTCTCTTAAATTTTTTAATATCTTCTTTTCCATTCTGGATACCTGAACCTGTGAAATTCCAAGTTCTTTTCCTACCTGTGTCTGTGTCTTTTCCGAAAAATATCGTAGATAGATCAGCTTTCTCTCGTCCTTATCCAGATTTTTCAGCAGTTCTTTCAATAGCAGATGATCTACAACTCTTTCTTCTGCCGCATCCGCCTGACCGACTTTCTCCATCAATGACATTTCCTGTCCTTCTTTTTTACAGACAGGTCTGTGCAGTGATTCCACATCCGTGCATGCATCCATTGCCATCGTCAGTTCTTCCGGTGCGACCTTTAAATCTTCTGCAATCTCTGCAACCGACGGTTCTCTTCCCAGCTCTTTTCCAAGCCTTTCCTGCGTCTGATACGCTTTGTATGACAGTTCTTTCAGTGAACGGCTGACCTTGATCATTCCGTCATCTCTCAGGAACCGCTTGATTTCACCGCTGATAAGTGGTACTGCATAAGTTGAGAATTTCACTTCAAAACTCAGATCAAACTTGTCAATTGCTTTCAGCAGTCCGATCGTTCCGATCTGGAACAGGTCTTCCATTTCTGTTCCGCGCCCGGCAAAGCGTCTTACAATACACCAGACCAGTCCCGTATTTTCCGCCACAATCTGTGCTCTTGCTTCGTCATCCCCTTCGTGAGATTTCTGAATTAAAGCGATTGTGTGGTCCATATCTTTCGTCCTTTTCCAATTGTCTTTTTCATTTTCACAATAGTTCCTTTTCCCGGTTCGGAACTTACTTCAACCTGATCCATGAATGCTGTCATAAAAGAAAATCCCATTCCCGACCGATCAAGTTCCGGCCTGGTGGTAAATAACGGCTCCATCGCTTTTGTCACATCTTCGATTCCTTTTCCATGGTCTTCCACTTCTATCTCCAATGTATCTTCGCAGGTTGCACAGCGTAGGAATATCTTCTCCACCTGGCATTCATAGCCATGAATCACCGCATTTGTCACAGCCTCCGACACAGCCGTTTTTACATCTGCAACTTCCTCAACTGTCGGATTCAGCGATGTCATAAATGCTGCAACGGCAACTCTGGCAAATGATTCATTCGAGGAATAGCTGTCAAAAATAATCTGCATTTCATTCTTATTTCTGGTTTCATTGGTATTTTCCATTTTATTTCTCCTCCTCATATATCTGCATGATTTTTGTTACCCCTGACATAGTCAGGATCTTACGGATCCGTTCACTGGTATGTACCGCACAGACTTCGCCGCCCAGCATATAGACTTTACGGTAACGTCCCATGATCACTCCGATCCCCGAACTGTCACAAAATTTTGTATCTGCGAAATCAAAGATCACATACCGGATATGATTATGTTCGATCAGATGATCGGATTCCTTTCTTATCTCTTCCGCATTGTGATGATCCAGTTCCCCCGGTAAAAATATAGTCAGATAATTTTCCTGTACCTGATACTTCATGTTATAACTCCCCATTTACATCTTTCTATTATTTTTTGTATAGTACGCACATCAAAAAAGGACATACACTTCTTACGTGTATATCCTTCTCTTTTTGTATTTCTGTCATTTCTATACCAGGACAACGCATATCCTAGTTATTATTCTTCTTACTCTTCTGTGCATTCTGCGTATCAAGTGCTTCCTGTGCATCGGTCGCAGCCTGTGTTCCCTCATGCTCTTCTATGATCTTCTGATAATACGCATTCGCCTTATCCTGTTCACCCTGTTTTTCATAAGACTGCGCAAGCAAAAGCATGGCCTCTCCGTCCTGATATCCCTCATCCATCTGTACCACCTGCTCCAGATTTGTTACCGCCGTGTCATAATTTGCCACTTGATAATTCTTCTGGGATGTTGCATACAGGCTTTCACAGACTCTTGGATAAATCTTTTCTGTCAGACTGTCATATTCTTCTTTTCCGGATGTGCCAAGTGTATCTGCATTAATCTTCAGCAGCTCTTCTGCCAGCGCAGAATTACTCATATCTCCGATTGAATAATGCGATACAACCGTCATCAGCGACTCATAACTTGTCTTTGTTACCTCCGCAGTCTGTTTCTGATCCTCTGCGGCTTTGGTATCTGTACGGTATGTTTCCAGTTCTTTCTTCAGTGCACTGATCTGTGACTTCTGCGTCGCAATCTGATCACTGAACTTCACAGTCTGCTTGTTCACCTTGCTCTGTCTGGATGCAGATACTGCCGGCATAACCAGGAAAGCCATAACCGCAACTCCGACCGCTACACCAATTGCAATATTTATCATTGTGTGCAATCCGACATTATCCTTAAGACCGGATGCGACAGGCTGAATGATCGTTTCATTTCCGATATTATAAGTCACCGTCTGTCTTCTCTTTTTCTTCTTTCCCGTATCTTTATCATCGACCAGGCGCACATTTCTGGACTTCCGCACCTGATTCAGTTCATGCATGTAACGCATGGTGATATCATCTGTCTTGTCCAGCTTATGTGCGATCCGGATATTCTTTCTCGCCTCGGAATACTGTTCATCCATAATGTAAAGCAGTGCCAGAAGCTGATATGCTTTCACATATGTCGGATGCATCTCAATTGCTTTCTTAAGCTGGAGCACAGCCAGATCCTCACAACGCTGGTAACAGTAATCCAGTGCCTGATTGTATCTTTTGATCGCCTGATTAATCTGATCCAGTTCGTCTTTTTTCTCTTTTATCTTTATAATATAATAATTGGCAATGTTCTCTTTCGGCTGGAGATTCTTGCTTAACACCCATTCCGTCAGTGCTTCTACCACATCACCTCTTCCGTAATAGACAAGTCCCAGAAGATTTCTCGATGCGATATTATCTCTGTTATATTGTAAACTCTTTTTCAGCGATGTGATTGCTCCGGTCAGATCCCGGATGTTCGCTTTTTTAAGTCCGTCATTATACCAGTAATTCGACTGATACGCCAGTTTTGTTGTATAATCCATATACTTCCCTCTATATTTCCGTTACTGTTCATACAGCACTGAGACTTTCCATTCCGGAATTCTTTCCTGTGAACTGTAACCGCTTTCCTTTGCCGCAGTTTACTGTGGATCATCCTGCTTCGTCTGTTCGATCACTTCTCTTAAAAGATCTGTCATATCTGTCAGATCATCCTGGTAAATCGCATCTCCCAGTTCCTCTACTTCCAGACTCGGCTGGAATTTCTTTAATTCTTCTTCAAAATCAAGCATCTATGGCACCTCCTGCCAGTAACTTTTTTATCATCCCTACGAGGTATAATGAACCAAGACAGTATATCTCTCCTGACTCTCCCCGTTCATCCAGTGCCGTTCTGACGGCATCTTCTAATCGTTCTTTACAATACACCGGTCTGTCTGTATATCTGCGGAAGATATCTGCAAGTTCCTCTACCGGAACACCTCTCTCATCTTCGATCTGTGTGACGATATATGCTTTCACATCCAGATTCCTGCACAGGTATTCTATCATCTCATCGTACTTCTTATCCGATACTGCGGAAAATAATAATATCATCTCACCGCGTTCAGACTCATCCAGTGCCTGTACACTTTCTACAAACGCCTGCATCGCACCCGGATTATGCGCACCATCTACTGTGATATGTGCTCCGATCCGTTCCATACGTCCTTCCCAGTGAAGCTGTGCAAGTACCTGCTTCCACCGGTCCACATGTATCTCTTCTCCCGCAAGCAGATATTCCGACGCTTCCAGTGCAAGTTCTGCATTCATCGCCTGATAGCATCCGCACATCGGCACCTGAAAGATAACATCTTTATCATACGCACTCCGTCTGGAAAATGCAATATATTTCCGGTGAACTTCCCGGATTTCATACGCATGATTCGTGACTTCTCTACAAGATACGCCCAGTTCTTCTGCCCTGGTCCGGATTACTTCTGCTGCCTCTTTATTACTTCCGTCAAAGAATACCGGAACTTTTGGCTTAATGATTCCGGCTTTTTCACCTGCGATCTTCCTGATCGTATCACCAAGAATCGCCGTGTGATCCAGACTGATAGACGTAATGACGGAAAGTGCCGGCTTCTCAACTGCATTTGTTGCATCCAGTCTTCCGCCCAGTCCGGTCTCCAGGATAATATATTCTACATCTGTTTCTGCAAATGCAGTCATCCCCATTCCGAATAAGAATTCGAAATAAGACGGATGTTCGATTCCATCTTCCACCATCCGGCGGACAGTTTTTAAAACCTTACGGAATACTTCAAGAAATGTCTTATTATCTATCTGTACATTATCCATCCGTATCCTTTCATTTACAGATACAAGATGAGGGGATGTAAAGAACCCGGTTCTCTTCCCCTCTGCCATAAGTATGGCCTGTAAATATGCACATACAGACCCTTTTCCATTGGTTCCGGCAACGTGGACGATTTTCCTGTCCACTGCCGGATTCCCTAATCTTTTTAAAAATAATTTTGTGTGTTCCAGCGTATGTTTTTTTGTAAATTTTGGGATTTCTTCGATATACGCGGCTGCCTCTTCATATGTGAACACTTCTGGTTCTTTTTTATTTAACATCATATTCCTGATCCACCCAAGATTTGTTCTTATCGGTTGCTGTACCTTCCTGTTTTACAAGCTGTCCGTTCTGATAAACGTATTTATCAGACATCCGGAAGATCGTATCACTGGAACCAACCTGTCCGACCTGTATTACATCTCCATCCTGCAATTCTGTCTCCGAAAGATTGATACGTGTATTATTCAGGAAACTGCTCTTCTGCTTTTCTCCATTTACATATATACGGCTGTATTTCGTAAAGTTCTCGCCATAGAGACTATACCCGCTGCTAAGCTGCGGAACAATGCTGCTCAGTGACACATCACGGATTCCCATTACCATATGTCCTTCCGTGATCGGAGGTTGATTGTTATATACATACTGCTTTCCATACAGGATATCATACTGCAGAAGTTCCAGGTCTGAAAGGTAATTCTTCGTTCCTTTTCTCTGCTGATGGTAATTGAACACCGTACCCGAATGAATATCCAGTCTGTTCAGAACCTCTGACATCAGCTGGTAAGCAGGAATATTCTTGTCCTGTTTCTGAAGTCCGATATTGTCCCAGATCACATAATTTGTATTATATAAGTAACGGCTCTTTAAGTCTTCTGCTTTCAGTCCCATGGTTGGAAGATGATCCCCGTAAAATACAACTACAGACGGTTCCTTTCTTTCTTCCACTGCCTTGATCAGATCACCAACGAACTGATCCATCTCATAGACCTGATTCACATAATATTCCCATTTATTTTTCAGTGCTTCATCTTCAATTCCTTCAACCTTGATCTTTGGATTCTCGATCAACTGCGTCTCCGGATAATTTCCATGTCCCTGGACACTGACAGTGAATACAAAGTCTTCCTGCTCTGATGTATCCATAGCTTCCATGATATGCTGTGTCAGGATCTCATCCTTCGCCCAGCCGTTCTCTGTCGTCTGAAGGACATTCATGAATTCCTTGCTGGTAAATGTATCAAATCCCATGTTATTAAAGACATTGGCACGACTATAGAAATTACCTGTATTATCATGTAATGCATGTGTTCCGTATCCAAGTGCGGCAAGTGCTGTTGCAGCACTCTCTGTCGGATGTTTCTTTGAATATGTCTTATATGGATATTCTCCCGGTCCGAAGTAACGGAGATTCATTCCTGTCAGTACTTCAAACTCTGTATTTGCCGTACCGGCTCCCACCGACGGTACCTTGAAATATCCGGATGAATAGTTCTGGTATAAATTATGCAGGTTTGGACACGCATCTTCAGATGTGGTAAAGAACTCTGCATTTGCCACATCAAAATATGACTCCAGCTGTACTACAATAATATTCGGAAGTTCATCGGAAGAACGGCTTGTTGTACTCGCATTCAGTTCTCCGTTCTTATTGATCTTTGCCATTTTCTTCTTTGTGTACCCGTTTGGCTCACTGATTCCGGTATTGAACAGACTCGCCGAAAAACAGTATGGAAGACCGTAATCTTCATAGGCAAATGCTATATTTCCAAAATAAGTAGATACTACTCTTTTGTCTATTGCTGCATTTGTGACAAATGTGTAAAGTATGCAGCACACAACAATTCCCACCAGCGATGCTACATGGTGCACCTTTCCTGTATACTGACCGCCGCGTCTCCACATCGACACCAGCCAGACCGCAAGCGCAGCTGCTCCGATAACGATCACAACTACTTCAAAGCCATTACAATAGTTATTGATCAGTGCGATTCCGTCTCCTGCGATCTTAAGATCCTGTGCATTAAACGGTGTAACCCTCTTTAGCAGGATATATCCATTGGCAATTCCGAGGATAATCCATAATGCGCTGATAATGATACGGACGAAGATCCTCCGCTTGAACAGATATACAATAGAAAAGGTTACGAAGATCATAAACGTATTGTACAAAAATACCAGCGGTGTTCCTGTCATATAGCTCCAGGCAGCAACCAGCGAATGTCTGGAAATTGCTTCTATTGTAAAGTTAATGATGCACGCAAGCAGTGCATGAAATATCAAAGAGAATCGGTTCATGAATGCATAGACCGGCTGCATCTTCTTTGCAAATGCACTGTTACGTCTTGCTTCCAGTATTCTCTCGCGTCGTTCATGTCTGCCTTTCCAGTATGCAATGACATCCTCTTTCTTCAAATTTCTTATTTTGCGGATTTTTCCCTTGATATCCGGTTTCTTTAACTGAAATTTTTTCATATAATCCCCTTTGATATCTAATCCGCAGCTATCCTGTTACCGATAACTGCGGAAATATATTGTTGTCTATAGGTTTTAAGATTTACAACTTTCTTCTCTTAAGACTGTTTTGCTTTCAATCCTTCCAGTCTTTCTTTTACCTGAGCCATCATCTGCTGATAAGTTTCCAGTTTTTCTCTTTCTTCCTGAACCTTTGCGGCCGGTGCTTTACTTACAAATTTTTCGTTATTCAGCATTCCGTTTGAACGTGCGACCTCTTTGGTAAGTCTTGCCTCTTCCTTTGTCAGACGCTCAATCTCCTGCTCAAAGTCGATCAGCTCTTCCAGTGGAAGATATACCGTTGCATCCGGAACTACAATAGATACTGCATCTTCTGCAATGCCTTCTGTCGTCTTCTGAAGTACCAGTTTGTTCAGCGCTGCCATATTCTGAGCTGCATTACTTAACATTGCAAGTCCTGATCCGAGCTGTTCATCTTCACATACAACATAAGCAGTTGCTTTTCTTGAATTTGGAACATTCATCTCTGCACGTACGTTACGGATACCACGGATGATCTCTTTGTAGTGATCTGCAATGTTCTCTGCGATCGGGAAGTTCCAGTCTTTTTCATATACCGGCCAGTCAGACATCATCAGTGACTCTTCTTCCGGTACTAACTTGCTGTAGATCTCTTCTGTAACGAATGGCATATATGGATGAAGCAGTTTCAGAGATTTCTTCAGTACTTCTTTCAGTGTCCATAATGCATCGTTTGCTCCCTGTGGATCTTCCTCTGCATGGTAGATACGGTATTTTGCAATCTCGATATACCAGTCACAGAACTCATCCCATAAGAAGTCATAAATCTTGGAAAGTGCGATACCAAGTTCGAACTTATCCATATTCTCTGTTACATCTTTTACAAGGTTGTTGCACTTGGACATGATCCATCTGTCAGCTGGACGTACAGTAAAATCAGCCGGTTTTTTCAGTTCTTTATCGCCCAGATTCATCATGATAAATCTGGAAGCATTCCATACTTTATTTGCAAAGTTACGGCTTGCTTCTACACGTTCATTGTAGAAACGCATATCATTACCAGGTGCATTACCTGTCATTAATGTCATACGAAGTGCATCTGCACCATACTGATCGATGATCTCCAGTGGATCGATACCATTTCCAAGGGATTTACTCATCTTGCGTCCCTGTGAGTCACGGACCAGACCATGGATAAATACTGTATGGAACGGTGCTTTTCCAGTATGTGCATATCCTGAGAATACCATACGGATTACCCAGAAGAAGATGATATCATAGCCTGTTACCAGAACATCTGTCGGATAGAAGTAATCCAGATCCTCTGTCTTATCCGGCCATCCGAGTGTTGAAAATGGCCACAGAGCTGAACTGAACCATGTATCCAGTGTATCTTCATCCTGTGTAAAATGTGTGCATCCACATTTCGGGCATTTCTCCGGTGCGCCGTGTCCGACAACCACTTCACCACACTCGTCACAGTAATAAGCCGGAATTCTGTGTCCCCACCAGATCTGACGGGAAATGCACCAGTCACGGATATTCTCAAGCCAGTGCAGGTAGATCTTATTGAAACGTTCCGGTACGAATCTTAAGTCGCCATTCTTGATCGCTTCAATCGCTGGTTTTGCAAGGTCTTCCATCTTAACGAACCACTGCTGCTTGATCATTGGCTCTACGGTTGTGTGGCAGCGGTCATGTGTTCCTACATTATGAGAATGTGGAACTACTTTTACCAGATATCCCTGCTCTTCCAGATCAGCTACCATCGCTTTTCTTGCTTCGTAGCGGTCCATTCCGGCGTATTTTCCACCGTACTGCTCGTTGATCGTTGCATCATCGTTCATGATGTTGATCTCCGGCAGGTTATGGCGTTTTCCAACTTCGAAGTCGTTCGGGTCATGTGCCGGTGTGATCTTAACCGCACCTGTTCCGAACTCTTTGTCTACATAGTAGTCGGCAACAATCGGAATCTCTCTGTCTGTCAGAGGCAGTTTACACATCTTTCCTACGATGTCTTTGTATCTTTCATCATCCGGATGAACTGCGATCGCAGTATCTCCAAGCAATGTCTCCGGACGTGTCGTTGCGATCTCCAGATAGTCGTCTGTTCCAACGATCGGATACTTGATATGCCAGAAGAATCCGTCCTGTTCCTCATGTTCAACTTCTGCATCGGAAAGAGAAGTCTTACATACCGGACACCAGTTGATGATTCTGGAACCTTTGTAAATATATCCTTCGTTGTATAATTTGATAAATACTTCTTCTACAGCCTTGGAACATCCTTCGTCCATTGTAAAACGCTCTCTGTCCCAGTCGCAGGATACACCTAATTTCTTAAGCTGCCCCTCGATCGTTCCGGCATATTCTTCTTTCCACTGCCATGTTCTTTCCAGGAATTTCTCTCTTCCTAATTCTTTCTTGTCAATTCCTTCTTCTTTTAACTGGTTTGTAACCTTAACTTCTGTCGAGATAGCCGCATGGTCTGTTCCCGGAATCCAGAGTGCATTGTATCCCTGCATTCTCTTATAACGGATCAGAATATCCTGCAGTGTATTATCCAGGGCATGTCCCATGTGAAGCTTACCTGTAATGTTCGGTGGCGGCATTACTGTGGTAAATGGTTTCTTGCTTCTGTCTACTTCGGCATGGAAATATTTGTTATCACACCATTTTTCATATAGCTTTGCTTCAATCGCTTTGGGATTGTAAGTCTTTTCCAGGTTTTCGCTCATAGTTTCCTCCTCATTTCACACTTTTTTCACATTTTTTTATTACATGAAAAAACCCTTTACATTACGTAAAGGGCGATTGTAGTCGCGGTACCACCTTCATTATATAGGAAAAATCCTCCCTATATATCTCATCTTATTCTTTAACGGGAACGACTCCGGGATGAACTACTGCCGTCTTATCATATATCTCAGGTTCATTCATCCGGCTCCGAAGCTACCTTCCGACGTCTCGTATTCCTTAAGTGTCTCTCAGCCGATGGATCACTCTCTCTGGTATGGACGAACTTACGTGTACTCCTCTTCATCAATGCCTTTACATATAAACTACTGAATATGATAGCCATCGAAGTCCCGTTTGTCAAGGATTTTAGGGATTTTTCAGAAACTCTTAAGGAGTTACACCAGACCGAAACTCTTCATTATATAAAGCCATCCCGTCAGGGTAAATGCACTGCACATCGTCGTCAGCATAACTACGCTCGATGACACAACACCTTCATGTCCCATGTTCTTAGCCATAACGTAACTGCTGACCGTTGTTGCTGAACCAAGCATAACTAAGATTGCGATCAGTTTCTCCTTCCGGAAGCCGATTGCCACTGCCAGCGGCATGAATACACTCACGAATCCGACCAGTTTAATAAACGTCGCAATCAGTGTCGGCTTGATCTTACCGAACGCTTTCTTAATATCAAATGTTGCTCCCATCGCCATCAGTCCCATAGGTGTTGATACTGCACCGATACTGCTGACTGCTTTATGTAAGATAACCGGCATCGGAAGCTTAAGTGCGGACCATAAAAGCCCCGCCAGAATACCGATGATGATCGGATTCGTCACGATACCAAACAATGTTCTCTTAACCAGCGCCTTATCCAGACCTTTTTGTCCAGGCTTAAAGAACGACAGTACAACTACTGCCATAATGTTATAAAGCGGCACGCTTCCGATGATCATCAACGGAGCCTGTCCTGAAGTACCATAGATATTCTGGATAAATGCGATTCCCAGAAGCGCCGCACTGCTCCGGTAAGCCGCCTGGATAAATTCTCCCTGAATGCTTCTGTCTTTCAGAAGACACGATATCCCGATTGCGATCGTAATACTGATCAGTGTGATGATAAAGCAGAAGATCACGAATTTCGTATCCCACGCTTTCTTGATATCTACGACCGCCAGATCACCGAATAATAATACCGGCAGTGGAATACGGAAGACGAATTTGTTCATCTTATTGGCAAATTCTTCGTCCATCCACCCAATCTTATTGAAAAACAGTCCTAATACCATCATTAGGAAAATAGGGACTGTTGCATTTAAACTGAATACCAGATTGTCCATTTCTTTATTTTCTCTCTTCTTTCTCGATTCTCATTACATATATTTCTTAATTTCTGAATACGCCTCAAACAACTGCTCATACGACATCCTGCAGTTTGCCGGACTGGTGGACGGTAACCCAATCGCCATAATCCCAGTCTTCGGATAACAGAACTTCTTATATAATTGAAACGCTTTCGTTCCCGTCGTAAAGATTGCTTTGATATCAGCACATTCAAGTATCCTGCTCATATCATTCGGCTGTGGATTGCGGATACTGCTGTCATCTGCACCTTTGATATCGCACCCTGCCAGCACATCCCAGACTGCAATTCCGTTTCTTAATGCAAATGCGATCTTATCTTCTCTTGTCTCCGGATACGCTTCTCCACATACATCAGATATAACTTTCCAGAATCTGTTTCTTGGATGTCCGTAGTAGAATCCAACTTCTCTTGATTTCGGAGACGGCATGGTTCCGAGCATCAGGATCTTGGAATGTTCATCGTAGATCGGTTCGAAATTGTGGATGATATGTTGTGTTTCCATGTCTGAATCAGCTCCTGTCTTCAATCTTTAATACAACTTTACATGTCTTTTTATAACATGCAATTCCATACTTCAGAATTTTAGATTTTTATCTGTTATCTTTCCAGCTCACGATCAGCCCTGCAAGCAGGAATACCACTCCTGCTCCGGCAAAGATACATCCCATCCAAAGGAATGTCTTCAGATCCACATCAATCGTACGTCCAAGTATTCTGTCCGTCACTAAGCTGAGTACCTTATTTCCCATAAGTCCGATGCCCGGAGCAAAGATAACACCGCAGATCAGGCCTTCTACACCAAGTGAAAAGAGACCTCTGTATCTTGGATAGCCCAGTAGAATCGTCAGAACCACAAGAATCAGGATTGCTGCTCCCGCTGCCACACGGCACGGCATGGACAATAATATGGTATAAAGCTTTGCAACTTTTCCCTGCACCGTACTGGTATCGTTCATATTATTATACAGGTTTGAAGCATAGCTGTTCAGAACATCCTGTACATCATCCAGTTCGTCTTTCAACTGCTGCTTCATCATAGCCAGCATATCGTCATTCAATTCCGGATTCGTATCCTGAATCTCCTGCATACTGTCATCCAGAATCTGGTTCAGTTCTTTTGTTACATCTACGTCTTTGTACGCTTTGCCGCTGGCGAGATCCTCGGTCATCTCATTCATGACCTTTTGCGTAATTGCCTGTACTTCTCCGTTTTTTTCGATCTTGTTCTGTATCTTTGCGATCCATTCCGTATCATCCGCTCCTGCATAACCGAATACCGCATCCATCATCCGGTGTGAAATTGCAGTATCAACTCCTGCCTGACTGATCGCATCCACCAATACCTTTTTTGCCAGAAAACTTGATCCCAATACCGTTACACTTATAATCAACAATAGTCCGATCAGTACATTTAATATTCTTTTGCCAATTCCCATAATTTCTTTCCTTTCCTTTTTATTTCTGCTGCCACACTACATTCCGAAGTATCCAATGAATTTATTGTCTACTCTTATTAATTAGTATGATATACTATATGGAGATGATTATCAACAACCAGCAATCAAAGGACAACTATAAATGCATACAGATAACCAAAATTCAAAAAGTTTCATTGATAAATTACACAAAGAACATACACTTACCAAAGAAGAATGGATCACACTGATCGAGAGACGCACTCCGGAACTTTCCGAATATCTCTTTTCCCTGGCCCGCGAGGAACGTCATCGTTATTACGGACACGACGTGTATGTCCGCGGTCTGATTGAATTTACTAATTATTGTAAAAATGACTGCCTTTACTGCGGCATACGGAAAAGCAATGGGAACGCACACCGGTACCGGCTGACGGAAGAAGATATCCTGAAATGCTGTCACGAAGGCTATGAACTGGGCTTCCGCACCTTTGTCTTACAGGGGGGAGAAGACGGCTATTATACAGATGAACGCATCATCCACCTGATCCGTATGATCAAAGAACGTTACCCTGACTGTGCCATTACACTTTCCATCGGTGAAAAGTCCAAAGAAAGCTATCAGGCTTACTTTGATGCAGGTGCCGACCGTTATCTTCTGCGGCATGAGACTTATAATCATGAACATTACCGAAAGCTTCATCCGGCAAATCTCAGTCCTGAACACCGACAGCAATGTCTGCGCGACTTAAAGGACATCGGTTACCAGATTGGCTGCGGCTTCATGGTCGGATCTCCTTACCAGACTGCAGAACATCTTGCGGAAGATATGCTTTTCATGAAAGAACTGAATCCGCACATGATCGGAATCGGCCCGTTCATCCCACACCATGATACCCCGTTTTCCGGAGAAGCTGCAGGAACACTGGAGCTTACCTTGTATATGCTCGGGCTGATTCGGCTGATGATCCCGAAGGTTTTGCTTCCGGCCACAACTGCACTTGGAACCATCCATCCGAAAGGACGTGAACTCGGAATCCTTGCCGGAGCAAATGTCGTAATGCCAAATCTCTCACCTACGGAAGTCCGGAAAGATTATCTTCTATATGATAATAAGATCTGTACCGGAGATGAATCCGCCCAGTGCAGACATTGTCTGGAAATGCGGATGAAGTCCGTAGGATATCAGGTTGTAACAGACCGGGGAGATTCCCTGAACACTTAGAATTCTTTGATTATTTATGAAAGCGAGGAACACAGCATGAGTTTAAACAGCACCCCTTCTTCAGAACGGACACATATCGGAATCTTCGGCAGACGTAATGCCGGAAAATCAAGCCTGATCAATGCACTTACCGGACAGAATCTTGCGATCGTGTCAGATGTACGCGGAACCACGACCGATCCCGTGTTCAAATCCATGGAACTGCTTCCGCTTGGTCCGGTTGTCATCATTGACACTCCCGGTCTCGACGACAACGGAGAACTCGGAAAACTTCGTATCCAGAAAGCATATCAGGTCCTGAACAAGACGGATATTGCTGTACTTGTGGTTGATGGAACCACCGGAATCACCCCACAGGACAATGCAATTCTTACACGTATACAGGATAAAAATATCCCTCTCCTGCTCGTCCTCAACAAAGCAGATCTGGTGTCCGAACATACTCATCAGGAAATGATCGTATCCACGCATCTGAAATATAAGATTCCTCTGGAAAATATTCTGTGGACCAATACCACAGAACATCTTCATATTCATGAACTGAAAGAACGGCTCGGATCCCTGGTTCCTTCTGAGGATTCTTCCAGATTCATCGTGCGTGATCTTGTAAATCCCGGAGATTTTGTCGTGCTGGTAGTCCCGATCGACTCGGCTGCACCAAAGGGAAGACTGATTCTTCCGCAACAGCAGACGATCCGTGATCTTCTTGATGCCGGTACAACTGCAATTGTGGTAAAAGAGACGGAACTTAAGAACACTCTGGATTCACTGGGTAAAAAGCCTGCACTTGTGATCACTGACAGTCAGGCATTTCAAGAAGTTGACAAAGATACACCTTCTGATATCCTTTTAACTTCATTTTCCATCCTTTTTGCAAGATACAAGGGGAATCTGGAAACAGTTGTCAGAGGCGCACGTGCATTAGACACACTGGAAGACGGGGACACCATTCTGATCAGCGAAGGCTGCACCCACCATCGTCAGTGTGACGATATCGGTACTGTCAAACTGCCTCGCTGGGTATACGAATATACAGGAAAAGACGTGTCCTTTGAATTTACCAGCGGAACCGAATTTCCTCTGGATCTGACCCGATATAAGATGATCATCCATTGCGGTGGATGCATGCTGAACGAACGTGAGATGAAATACCGCCTGAAATGTGCCGGTGATGCAGATATCCCGATCACAAATTATGGCACTGCGATTGCATACATGAAGGGAATTCTGGAACGGAGTATCGAGATATTCCCACAGTTACGAAAATAAACGAACGCTTTATATATAAAGGAGATTTTTATGCAGATCAGAAAAGCGACAATGAATGACCTCCCGGATATCCTTGCAATCTATGCCTATGCCCGGGAATATATGAAAGAACACGGAAACCCTGACCAGTGGAAGGACAACTATCCTCCGTTGGAACTGACTACACAGGACATCCGTTCCGGCAGCTTACATGTCTGTATCATCCAGACAGATGACCGGGAACAGATTGGTGGTGTATTCTATTTTCATCCGGAAGAAGATCCCGATTACCTGAATATTGACGGTGCCTGGTTGAATTCCTGTCCTTATGCCGTTGTTCACAGAGTTGCCACAGCACCGGACACGAAAGGCGTTGCCACCTTCTGCCTGAACTGGGCTTATGAACAGTTTTCGAATATTAAGATTGATACACACGATGATAATATCCCAATGCAGCATCTGCTCGCCAAGTTAAGCTTCACATGCTGTGGGCACACTACATTGCAAAACGGTGATATCCGCCTGATCTATCAGAAAGCTGAATAAACGCAGCAGCGCAGCCGGAGATTTTACACATTTTCAGTAAAATTCCCCGGCTGCTGTATTTTTTCCTATTCTTCTTCCTCTTCCAATGCCTCTACATTCAGGCCTCTCGGCTCAACCGGCGTAGAGAACACAATCTGCGTCTGTGTCTTCCCAAAATGCTGAAGCTGTCCGATGAATCCATCCAGTTCAATCGTACTCGGAAATGCTACCTTCATAAGCATGGAATAATTTCCCGTCACACAATTGCATTCTATCACATTCGGAATGCTCTCTATAAATGGGTAAAATTCCGGCTTCTGCACCGGCTCTAATTCCATATTGATAAATGCCGTGATATGAAATCCCAGTTTCAACGGATCGATCTTTACCCCATATCCTTTTATAATTCCTTCTTTTTCCATCTTTTCAATTCTGGCTGATACTGCCGGAGTGGATAAATATACCTCTTTTGCCAGATCCTTCAAAGACATTCTCGCATTTTTCTGCAGTAAATATATCAAATGTTCATCGATACGATCCATATTCATACGTCCTTTCCTGTGTTTTATCTGATTTTCTATAAATGCATTTTCTCACTCTCCACTTAATAAGTATACGTTTGTACTTATAAAAATACAATTTTCTCTTCATTTTCACTTAAGAAAATAAAGTCATACTCATTATCTTTTAAAAATGAAAAGTCAAATCCGGAAAAATCGAATTTATTTTCACACTCTTACATCTTCTATTTACAAATTTTTTTGCCGGGTGTAACCTTAGCACCATAATTCAAATGTAAACCACATTTTAACGACCAGCAGGAGGATGTAATTATGATGAGAACAAGAACAGAAGCAGATTCAATTGGTGTAATGGAAGTCCCGGCAGAAGCCTATTACGGTGTACAGGCATTAAGAGCAAAAGAGAATTTCCCGATCACACACCAGCAGTTACATCCTGAATTCATAAAAAGCATGGCGAAACTCAAGAAAGCTGCTGCCATCACCAACCGTGATGCAGGTCTTCTCCCACTGAATATCGCCTCAGCGATCATGAAGGCATGCGACGATCTGATCGCCGGAAAATTCACGGAGGCATTCATTGTAGATGCCATACAGGGAGGCGCCGGAACATCTGCCAATATGAACGCCAATGAAGTCATCGCCAACCGTGCGATTGAAATCCTTGGTGGAACAAAGGGTGATTATTCTCTGGTTCACCCTAATGATCACGTCAACATGGCTCAGTCCACCAACGATATCATTCCAAGCGCCGGAAAACTTACCGCTATCACTTTGCTTGGTGATGCCATCAAAGGACTCCACCGGCTCTATGAAGCACTTATGGATAAAGCCGAAGAATTCGATTCTATCTTAAAAATGGGACGTACACAGTTACAGGATGCCGTTCCGATGCGTCTCGGTCAGTCTTTCCATGCATATGCTTCTGTCATTCACAGAGATCTCTTACGATTAGAAGATGCCACACATACTCTGGAAATGCTCAATATGGGCGGAACTGCCATCGGGTCTTCCATCAATGTAAGTCCTTTATATCTTAAAAACATTTGTAAAAATCTGAATAAGATCACAAAAGGAAACTTTTATCTTGCAGATGATCTCTTTGACGCAACACAGAACCTGGATGGATTCGTATCTGTATCCGGTGTCTTAAAGACCTGCGCCGTTAACCTTTCTAAGATGTGCAACGACCTGCGTCTCTTAAGCAGTGGTCCAAAGACCGGCATTGGCGAGATCAATCTTCCGGCAAGACAGAATGGTTCCTCCATTATGCCCGGAAAGATCAACCCGGTTATTCCGGAAGTGGTATCGCAGGTTGCTTTCAATATCATCGGACATGACTACACGATCACAATGGCTGCCGAAGCCGGACAGCTGGAACTCAACGCATTCGAGCCGGTAATCTTCTATACATTATTCGAATCCATCGAAACACTCGGTCACGCCGCACAGACTCTGACCGATAACTGTATCCTTGGCATCACTGCCAATGAAAAACACTGCAAAGATCTGGTAAATGCAAGCGCCGGTATCGCAACTGCCCTTTGTCCTTCCATCGGATATGCGGCTTCCGCTGCACTCGCCAAAGAATCTTTGAAGACAGATGTACCGGTACGTGAACTGGCAATTGCCAAGGGATATGTTACAACAGAAGAAGCAGATAAACTTCTGGATCCTTATACTATGACTGGAAAGCGGTATGCGAAAGTGGATTATTATGCTAGCCGGAAAGCAGTTACTCAGGGATAATCTTAAATTGGGATTTAATTCAGAAAGGCACGACGACCCGGACCTGCATAAAAAGTAGGAAGCCGTTCCTGTTCAGGTTCCGTCGGTGGGAAATACTAAAGCGTCAAAATTATGCTAAAAACGGGCTTCCGAAATTTGCAACTCGCCATTCGGCTCAAACAGGCAAATTTCGAAAACCCAACGCATAATTTTGACGCTTAACTATTTCCAACACCTTCTTCACATTCACTGGAACGGCTTCCTACTTTTTATTCCGTGGGTATCGAATGCCTTACGAATTGAATGGCAATTGCGTAACGGTTGTGACAGCGGAAGGTTACAGTGGTCAGCTGTTAATTAGTGGATTTTCAAGGCTTTTGACAAGATTGTGTACCGTAGTGGACTACACCGGGTTATAGTTCCGGGTATTTCATTTATTAACATCCGCTGCCAGTCACGACTTGAAGAAAACAGTATAAAGTGCTTCTGGTGAATGTGGAATGCTCTTAGAAAAAATTAGAGAGTCAGAATCTCCGTTAAAGGAACGAAGCGAACGTGTTTGAGGCGAACGCCGAGTTTGAGCGTAGTTCCTTTGCTTTTAGGAGATTCTGGCTCTCTTAGTTTTTCTTAGAGCATGGAACCTGAACCAGAAGCACTTTATACTGTTTTCTTCAAGGATCGAGAGGCCACCTCAGTTAATAAATTAAATCCCAAATTCACTTGGAAAAAATATGCTTGATAAGCACATACATCACAATTGCAAATGCAAATAAGTACCCGATTGCACCAATTGCCGGGATCCCGCAGATCTTTGGGCTCATATTAGTAGTGCAGATAATGCTTGAACTGATCAGCAGTGCCATCACCCACAATCCCATTACCACATTCCGTACCAGACGCCGTAGTAACTGTGCCAGATCGTTGGATGCATGCAGATCCAGGTTGACTCTTGTCTGACCTTTCATCAGACCATGCAGTGCATCCGCCGCAAGTCCCGGGACTTCTACTGCTTTATGCATCGAGCGGTAAAGATTCTTTCCTGCATGTTTTAATTCTTTTTTCCAGTCCAGATCTTTCCACATACTCTCTGCAATATGTCTGGATGCAATCTCGATCATATTGATCTGTGGGGCAATGTCTGCAAGCACACCTTCCATGTTGGTCAGTCCTCTTGCCAGCATCGTCAGACCATGCGGCATACGGATCTTATTTTCTTTCATCACTTCCATAAGATCCATCATCACTTCTGCAACATCGATCTCTCCCATATCTAAGGACCCATACTTTGACATCAGTTCACTGATATCTTCATACAGTACGCTCTGATCTGGTTTCTCTTTAAATTCACCCAGTGCCATGACTGCTTCCTGGATCATACCGATATCATTTTCTGCGATGCCGCGGATTGCTTTCCCGATCAGTTCTTTATCCCGTTCGGTCAGTCTTCCCATCATCCCCATATCGATCCATACGATCTTGCCATCCTGAACCTTTACATTTCCCGGGTGGGGATCCGCATGGAAGAAACCGTCTTCCATTACCTGTTTGATATAATTATCGATCAGTTTGATCCCGATCTCTTCCAGATCGTATCCGCCTGACAGAAGCTTCTCTTTATCATCGATCGCAGGTCCTTCGATATACTCCATGACCAGCACATGCATGGTTGTATATTCCTGATATAGTTTCGGTGTTCTTACATATACAACGTCCTCATTCCGTCTGGCAAACTCTTCCATATTCGATGCTTCGGTGAGGAAATTCATCTCTTCCCGTGTCACATTCCAAAGTTCATCCAGTACCTGGTCGAAGTCAGCCATTCCTTTCAGACTGATCGGCGGCATCAGCTTCACTGCCTTCCGGAGGAGTCCGATATCTCTTGCCATAATTTCATAAATACCTGTTCGCTGAACCTTGATAACAACCTGTTCACCGCTGAGCAGTTCTGCTCTGTGAACCTGTGCAATGGATGCCGATCCCAGCGGTGTATCGGAAATAGATGCAAATATTTCATTCCACGGACATCCATATGCCTGTTCGATCACTTCTTTTACTTCTGGAAATTCCATCGGAGTTACTTCCGAACGCAGACGCATCAGTTCATCGCAGTACCTTTTCGGTAAAATGTCTGAATGCAGTGACATAATCTGGCCGATTTTAATATAAGTAGGCCCCAGATCCTCCAGTATCATCCGGAGTTTCTGAGGCGTAATTCCCCTGGTGATTCCATATTTATGAAGTACGGATGTAATCTCCTTTAACCTGGTACGGTATTCTTTGGATTCTCCCTTACTCATGAACCTGTTCCTCTTTAAATCTCTTCGTTATCAGCTGTCTCTTCTTCCGCTGCTTCCTCTGCCGCATCTTCACATACAGATTCGTCTTCCACATCTTCTACCGTCTCAGCGGCTTCAAATTCTTCCTGTTTTTTCTCCATCTCATCAATTCTATGTTTCAACAATGCCATCTGTTCCGGAGTCA
Organism: uncultured Dorea sp.; assembly: GCA_934309195.1. Lineage (GTDB taxonomy): Bacteria > Bacillota > Clostridia > Lachnospirales > Lachnospiraceae > Dorea_A. Next base: position 4,795 of record CAKRCY010000012.1, on the reverse strand, counting down.
TCTTCTCTAAAAGCTCGTCCAGTTCTTCCGGCGAAGATGTCTTTACTTTTACATTCACTTTTTCTTTTACTGTCGATTTGATGTTATGCTTAAGTTCTTCATTCAGTGCTTTTCCCTGTTCAACAGTCAGCTCACCCTTTTTCACCATCTCATCCAGAAGCTCTTTTGATTTCTCTCCTGTGACTGCAACTGCTCCAATTCCGGCAAGTAATACTTTCTTTAATCCGCTTCCTAATTTTTCCATAGGTCATTCTCCTTTCGATGTCTATATAGACAGGCTTTCTAAAAGCTTTGGAATAAATATGATCATTCCTGCAATTGCTGCCATGATTGCCGCGATCAGCACTGCTCCGGCCGCCGCATCTTTTGCAAGCTTTGCAAGCGGTTTTCTCTCTTCCGTGACCAGATCGACCACCGCTTCCACTGCCGTATTCACCGTTTCCAGTGCCATGACCAGACCAAACAATGTCAGGCAAATACACCATTCTACCAGTGTGATATGAAATACGAATCCTGCGATCACCACACAAACCATTGCCGCACAATGAATCTTCATATTCCGTTCCTTCGTTACCACTGCAAATATCCCGGCAAATGCATAACCGAAGCTTTTATACAATGGATCTTTCTTTTGTTTCTTCATCTTTGCACCTGTCCTTTGTTTTCTTACATTTTAACACATTTTGCACAAATTTACACAAACATTGTATATATTTTGTTTTATTTTAGAAACAATATAGATTTTCAAAGAAAAGTACGAACTTTTATAAATTCTGCATCCAACATATTTTTTATCAGGATAAGAGTGCAAAATAATAACAGGAATTCTGATCTTTATACCAGAATCCCTGTTATTTTATCACCACATTCTCTATAGAACTTATATTCTATTATACATTCTCCGCATTCATTCCTTTGAGAATTCTCTGATTCTTTTCTTCCACATTCAGCTTTTCCGTAAATGCTTTCGTTTCTTTTACTATGACTTTGCTGAGTGCAAGCAAGGCTATCAGATTCGGGATTGCCATCAATGCATTAAAGATATCTGCGATATTCCATACTGCTGCAACCGTCATGTATGGTCCTATAAATACACATATAATATACAGCCATCTATACGCTTTTACAGCTTTCATATTCTTATTAAACAGATATTCCAGGCATCGTTCTCCGTAATAATCCCATCCAAGAATCGTTGTAAATGCAAAGAATACCAGACAAATCATCAATGCAAAAGATGCAACAACCGGCGGGAACGGAAGTCCCTTCTGGAAAGCTGCTGTCGTAATTTCCACACCTTCCAGTCCTGTATTCCATGTTCCTGTAATGACAATTGAAAGTCCTGTCATTGTACAGATCACGATCGTATCAATAAATGTACCTGTCATTGACACCAGCCCCTGTCTTGCAGGCTCTTTGGTCTGTGCTGCAGCCGCTGCGATCGGTGCGCTTCCAAGTCCGGATTCATTCGAGAAGATTCCTCTGGCAATACCTTTCTGCATTGCTACGATCATACTTCCCATTGCGCCACCGGCCAGTGCGCTTCCGGTAAATGCTGATTTTACTATTGTTACAATAGCTGCCGGAATTGCGGTAATATTAGTCACCATGATAATGACCGCCAGCACTACATACAGAACCGCCATGAACGGAACCACAACCTCAGATACTTTCGCAATCCTCTTGATTCCGCCTAACACAACCATTCCGACACATACGGTCAGTACCAGGCAGGAGATTACCGTTGCCCATGAATAATCATTTCCAAATAATGCTACCGTATGTACCATATCCGGGTCAAAGAAGTTACGGACTGCAGATGAGATACCATTTACCTGTGTAAATGTACCAATTCCGAACAATCCGACTCCTGCCCCGAAGAATGCAAATATCTTTGCAAGCCATCTGAACTTTACGCCCATTCCATTCTCAATGTAATAAAATGGTCCGCCAAGTACATGCCCGTCTTCATCGATCGTACGGTATTTTACTGCCAGAAGACCTTCCGAATACTTCGTTGCCATTCCTAAGAATGCCGTCAGGATCATCCAGAATAACGCTCCCGGTCCACCTGCAGAAATTGCGGTTGCCACACCGACGATATTACCGGTACCGATCGTTGCCGATAATGCAGTACAAAGAGCTCCAAAACTGGTTACTTCTCCATGTCCGTCTTCTTCATTTTTCACCATGAATTTTAACGCTTTTCCAAGATACCTTACCTGAAGAAGGCCCAAGCGCACAGTCAGAAAAATTCCTGTGACCAGAATTAAGATGATTAACGGAAGTCCCCACACGACTCCGTCAAACCATGTGATAAAAGTGTCAATACGTCCAAAAATTCCCATAATTCATTCCTCCATCCTTTTGCCTGAGAGATTTGCAGATCTGTTTTCTGCTTACACCTTCGGCGCTTTTCATTTCATTACGAAAAGACTCTCCTGAGTTTTTTATGATAACGTAATCGCGTTGCAGCAAATTTGTCAAAATAATTGTCCTGATTTTGAGAAGAAATACTTATCAGAATCACTTCATCACGTCTTTGCTTTAGCACGATGTAGTATAGCATATCATGAATCTTTACATATAGCAAGATATTTTGTAATTAAAAATGCAGACAGCATTTATAAGTTATAATTATAATTTCTGTCTGCATCTATATTTTTATTCTTTTCCGACCGCCTTTCAGAATCCGAAATCTGCATAATCTTCCGGTAAAAAACGGTGATAGATCATATGACAGCCTTCGTCTTTAAAGCAATAATAGTATTCGTCCTCATTTTCTTCCGGAAATCTTACCCAAAAGTCAAATTCTCCGTTATCCATATCTCCAACCCTGATATCTTTTGCCTCTTTCTGAAATACAGCAAGGATATCTTCTTTTTTGATTCCATGATTCATCATCAGTTCTACCAGCTTTTTGATGAATTCATTTTCTGCCGTATGTTCACGTACATAGACACTTCCCTGTTCCGGAATATGCAGGCAGAATCTGTCTTTTTTGTGTGTCACACAGATATCTCCGAGTTTTTTCTTTACTTCTTCCGGGAACTGTTCCAGACGTGTCTGCATCTCATCCACATCGTCATCCGCCTCAAAGAAATGATTGAGGGAAATCAATGGATAATACAAACGGATCTCTTCTTTTCGAAATCCCAGTTTTGCCTGTTCTTCTTTTATAATATCGATCAAATTCTTTTCCAGACGTTCAAATCCCATTTCTGTTCTACGTGCTCCTTTTATTTCTCATATATTCAGCTTTCCTGTGCCATGTCTCTTAATTGACAAGCCCATTTCCAATACATTATACTACATTTATAATATTTACTGTATTTTAACATCAGATTTTTAAGGAGGAAATTTATCATGATCATCAAACATGGACTTGTGGTAGATCCGGCATCTGGTCTGTCCGAGCATATGGATATACTGGTGAAGAACGGAAAAATTGTAAAGATCGCACCTGAAATTTCAGAAGATTCAGAGGAGATTCTGGAAGCCGGAGGACTCGTTGTCGGACCGGGACTCATCGATACACATGTACATTTCCGTGATCCGGGATTTACATATAAAGAAGATATCCATACAGGAGCTAAGGCATCTGCAAAAGGCGGGTTTACTACTGTAATCTGTATGGCAAATACATCCCCTACGGTCGACAATACAGACACACTGAAGGATAATCTTGAACGTGCTTCCAAAGAAGATATCCGTATCTTCCAGGCTGCAGCAATCTCCCGTTCATTAAAGGGACAGGACAAGGTAGACATGCATGCATTAAAAGAAGCCGGAGCATGCGGATTCACCGACGACGGCATCCCTCTTCTGAATGCTGAATTCTGCTATCAGGCGATGAAAAATGCCGCAAAATTAAATCTTCCGATCAGCCTTCATGAAGAAGATCCTGCTTTTATCCGTAACAATGGAATCAACCATGGCAAAGTATCCGATACACTCGGTATCTACGGTTCTCCATCCATTGCCGAAGAAGCACTGGTTGCAAGAGACTGTCTTCTGGCGCTCCGTTCCGGTGCAGATGTTGTAATCCAGCATATCAGTTCCGGTGTGTCGATTGATCTGATCCGTACATACAAGAAACTGGGGGCAAAATTACACGCCGAGGCAACACCGCACCACTTCTCCTTAACAGAAGACGCTGTTTTGGAACATGGCACGCTGGCAAAGATGAATCCACCGCTTCGTACGGAAAATGACCGCCAGCAGATTATTGCAGGACTTGCTGATGGAACCATTGACCTGATTGCTACGGATCATGCCCCACACAGCACAGAAGAAAAATCCAGACCGATCACAGAAGCCCCTAGCGGCATTATCGGTCTCGAGACCTCCCTTGCACTCGGTATCACCAATCTCGTAAAACCCGGATATCTGACCATGACACAACTTCTGGAAAAAATGACAGTGAACCCGGCAAAGCTATACCATCTGCCTTACGGAACAATTCAGGAAGGTGCAGATGCCGATTTTGTGATATTCGACCCAGATGAAACATGGATTCCGACAGAATATGCTTCCAAATCATCAAACTCACCATTTACCGGAGAGGAACTTATCGGGAAGGTGAAATATACAATCTGCGGAGGAAACATCGTATATTCTGATATAAAATAAGCTTGGGATTTAATTCAGGAAGGCGTTGGATACCCGAACCGGAATAAAGCTTGGAACGCCTTTCCAAGTTTTATTCCGTGTGTATCAATGCCTTACGAATGAAACCTGCTAAGAAAAGTCAATAATTATTTTTATCTTTTTTATTTTCTGTCACAAAATATAT
>CAKRCY010000011.1:0-46413 GCA_934309195.1 uncultured Dorea sp. | reverse complement strand
GACAGCGGAAGGTTACAGTGGTCAGCTGTTAATTAGTGGATTTTCAAGGCTTTTGACAAGATTGTGTACCGTAGTGGCCTCCACCGGGTTATACTTCCGGGCATTTCATTTATTAACATCCGCAGCCAGTCACGACTTGAAGGAAACAATAGATAAGGATTATTGTGAATGTGGAATGCCATTAGAAACAGTTAGAGAGTCAGAAGCACCGTTAAAGGAACGAAGCGAACGTGTTTGAGGCGAACGCCGAGTTTGAGCGTAGTTCCTTTGCTTTTAGGTGATTCTGACTCTCTTAGTGTTTCTTATGGTATGGAACCTGAACAAGAAGCCTTATCTATTGTTTCCTTCAAGGACTGAGAGGCCGCTTCTCCAGTTAATAAATTAAATCCCAAGATACATCTTTTTTATATACTCAATCCGGGAACTCATATTTTGCATCAGGAGATCTACAAGTGTAACTGCAGCCATGGATTCTACCACAACAACTGCACGAGGAACGATAACCGGATCGTGGCGCCCGGAAATCTCAATTTCAATATTTTCACCATTGGTGTTTACTGTTTTCTGTGGCTTCGAAATAGATGGAGTCGGCTTTATGGCTGCACGTAAAAGAATCGGACTTCCGTCACTGAGCCCTCCGAGAATTCCGCCGCTGTGGTTGGTCTGCTTGGATATTTGCCCGTTTTCAGAGAAAAATGGGTCATTATTCATGCTTCCTTTGGAAGAGACGACAGAAAAACCGTCACCGATTTCGACACCTTTTACAGCACCGATGGACATGACTGCTTTTGCAAGAGCGGCATCCAGTTTGTTAAATACCGGTTCACCGATACCGGATGGCATGCCTTGAATCATGCATTCAATCAGACCACCGGAAGAATCCTGTTCTCTGATACAGGATTCGAGATAAGCGCTTGCCTGTTCAGCATATTTCTGATTCGGCATATAAAGCCTGTTCTCGTTAATTACAGAGTAATCATATGCATCAGAAGGAATAGAAAAAGATCCGATAGCTTTGGTGTAAGTGGTAAGATGAATTCCGAGTGCTTCAAGAATCCGGCAGGCAATTGCACCGCCGGCAACCCGTCCGATGGTTTCGCGCCCGGAAGTACGTCCGCCACCGCGGTAGTCACGCACCCCGTATTTCTGGTCAAAGGTATAATCAGCATGTCCGGGGCGGTAACAGTCTTTGATCTTGCTGTAATCATGAGAACGCTGGTCAGTGTTGCGCACGATAAGAGAGATCGGGGTTCCGGTCGTATATCCTTCAAAGACACCCGAAAGAATCTCTACAGTATCGGATTCCTTTCTTGCTGTGGTGAATTTACTTTGTCCGGGTTTCCTGCGGTCGAGGAATGTCTGTATATAATCACTGGTAAGGGGAATGCCTGCCGGGCATCCATCGACAACAACACCGAGTGCCGGACCGTGGGATTCTCCCCATGTTGTAATAGTAAATAAAGTTCCAAAAGTTGATCCTGCCATATCATAGTCTCCTTAATTATGTATTAGTCATCGTGAATATAATAATCTATAAAGTATTATATATAAAAAGAAACGAAGCCGCAATCATAAAATGTGTATAAAATATCCTGTAAAAAAATAAGAATTAGACTGTACTTTTCGATATATGCATATTATAATTAGAAAGTATGAATCTTATAGAAGTAGAATATTCATATAGAGGAGTTAAGATTAATGAGCAGAGAAGATATGCAGTCAGATGAGATTGAAGAGATAATGAAAGAAATGCTGAACGATGATGAGTATGCAGATGAGGGATTTGAGGATATTGACAGAGAAGATGACCGGCATGAATCGAAAAAAGCAATGAAAAAAGAAAGAAAAGCAGAAAGAAAATCAAGAAGAAAAAAGCGGAAAATGAGCAATAAAGTTGCGATTGCCCTTTCGCTGATCGTGGCAGTCATAGCAATCGGATATGTGGCAACAGCGGTATTTTACAGCACACATTTTTTCGCAAATACAGAAATTAACGGAGTGGACTGTTCGAATAAAAGTATAAAGCAGGTGGAAGCTTATCTGGAGAAACAGGTTTCTGATTACAATCTTACTTTGAAGGAAACAGAAGGAAAAACGGAAGAGATCAGCGGGCAGGAGATTTCCTTAAAATATGTGGAGGGAAAGCAGGTTGAGAAACTTGTGAAGAGCCAGAACCCGTTTTTATGGCCGGAAGCTTTTTGGAAATCCAGAAAGATGGAAGCAAAAATAGGTGTTGAATATGATGAAAGTGCATTGAAGGCACTGATTGCAAATTTGGATTGTATGAAGGAAGAAAATCAGACGGAACCGGTTAATGCACATCCGGAATTTCAGAATGATAAATTTGTAGTCGTACCGGAGACAGATGGGACAAAGATTGATGCAGATACATTCCGGGAAAAAGTAATCACTGCTGTAGATGGATTGAATGCAGAACTGGACCTTTCGAAAGAAGGCTGCTATTTAAAACCGGCATATACTGCGGAATCAAAAAAAGTGACAGAAGCCTGTGATGCAATGAATAAATATCTCGGTGCTACGATTACTTATGATTTTAAACCGAACACGGAAGTGGTAGATTCGTCTACGATATCCCAGTGGGTAAAAGTGGATGATGATATGAATGTGACTTTTGACGATAACGCTGTCAAAGAATACATTCAGTCACTTGCGGCAAAATACGATACAAAAGGAAAAGAAAGAACATTTACATCCGCAAACGGTAACACTGTCACTGTTTCTGGCGGAAGCTATGGCTGGAAGATTGACCAGAATGCAGAATATAATGCGCTGATCGCGAATATTCAGAATGCAGAAACAGTAACAAGAGAGCCGAATTATTCAAGCCGCGCTGCAAGTCATGAAGGTAATGATGTGGGAAATACTTATGCAGAAGTAAATCTGACAACACAACATATGTATTATGTAAAAGACGGCCAGATTGCATTGGAAACAGATGTAGTAACAGGTAATCCAAATAAAGGAAACGATACTCCGGCAGGAGTATATTCACTGGCATACAAAGCCAAGGATCAGACACTTAGGGGAACGAAAAAAGCCGACGGAACATATGAATATGAAACACCGGTAAAATACTGGATGCCATTTAATGGAGGCGTGGGATTTCACGATGCATCATGGCAGCCGACTTTTGGAGGAAGCAGATATCTGACAAATGGTTCACATGGATGTGTAAATATGCCGCCGGAGATGGCAGCAAAGCTTTTTGATCTGATTTCGGCAGGTACACCGGTAGTGGTACATAATTAAGGAAAAGGAAATAAAATATGTATGAATTAATAAAAAAAGATGGTCTTGCCAAAAGGGGAAGATTACATACCGTACACGGGGTCATTGAGACACCGGTATTTATGAATGTGGGCACTGCAGCGGCAATCAAAGGTGCTGTTGCGACCTCGGATCTTCAGGAGATAAAGACTCAGGTGGAATTGTCAAATACATATCATTTACATGTGCGTCCCGGAGATGAAGTAGTAAAGAAACTGGGGGGACTTCACAAGTTTATGAACTGGGACAAACCAATTCTTACCGACTCGGGTGGATTTCAGGTGTTTTCGCTTGCCGGGCTCCGCAGAATCAAAGAAGAGGGCGTATATTTTAATTCGCATATTGACGGAAGAAAAATATTCATGGGACCGGAAGAGAGTATGCAGATACAGTCCAATCTTGCATCTACGATTGCTATGGCATTTGATGAATGTCCATCCAGTGTTGCCGACAGGGATTATATGGAAAAGTCCGTAGCGCGTACGACAAGATGGCTGGTGCGCTGCAAGAAAGAAATGGAACGTTTGAATTCACTTCCGGATACGATCAATAAGCATCAGATGCTTTTTGGGATTAATCAGGGCGGTGTGTACGAAGATATCCGTATCAGACATGCAGATGAAATCTCAAAACTGGATCTGGATGGTTATGCAGTCGGAGGGCTGGCAGTTGGTGAATCGCATGAAGAGATGTACCGCATTCTGGATGCGGTTGTTCCACATCTTCCGGATAATAAACCAACTTATCTGATGGGAGTCGGAACTCCGGCAAACATTCTGGAAGCAGTCGACAGAGGAGTGGATTTCTTCGATTGTGTATATCCAAGCAGAAACGGAAGACACGGACACGTGTATACAAACCATGGAAAACTGAATCTGTTTAATGCCAGATTTGAGCTGGATGCCAGACCGATTGAAGAGGGATGTCAGTGCCCGGCATGCCGTAATTATTCGAGAGCATATATCCGGCATCTGTTAAAAGCGAAAGAGATGCTGGGTATGCGTCTGTGTGTCCTTCATAACCTTTATTTCTATAATACAATGATGGAAGAAATCAGAGATGCAATTGATCATGACTGTTACAAAGAGTATAAAACAAAAAAAATCGCTGCTGTAACAGGAAAGAATGAATAAAATAATGAAAAAAACATAAAAAACCTTGCTGAATGCGAGGTTTTTGTGTATGATAGCAATAGTGTTTAAAGATAAGTAGGAGGAAAAGAGATGTTTTCATTAGCAGCACAGAGCTCCAGTGGTACAAGCTGGGTTATTTTAATTGTTGTATATGCAGTTATTTTCGGAGGATTCTACATGATTTTTATGAGACCTCAGAAAAAAGAGCAGAAAAGAGTTCAGGCTATGATCAACGAGATGGAAGTTGGCGATACAGTACTGACAACAAGCGGATTTTACGGTGTGCTTATTGACATCAGTGATGAAGATGTAATCGTAGAATTCGGAAGCAATAAGAACTGCCGTATTCCAATGCAGAAAGCAGCAATCGCACAGGTTGAAAAAGCTTCTGCAGAATAAAAGACGAACATAGAGAATCTGTTGTGTACAGGTTCTCTTTTTTTCTTTTTGTTTGCGGAAATGTCAGAAAACAAAAAAAGTATATATGTGTGAAATTGTGTTGGAATAAATACAAAATAACACTGTATTGTTCATATAAATATACACAAATTGCATAAAATTACATACAAGAGGGATGTTGAGAACGATTATCAGAATAAAGCTTGATATTTTCTTCACGAAATGTTATACTGACGGCGCAGAAGAAAATGAAAGATAGGAAAGGGGAACAAAGAAATGGCACATTTTGAGCAGTGGGCTGGTTTTAAAGGAAAAGAATGGGTAAATTCTGTAGATGTTCGCAGCTTTATCCAGGAGAACTACACACCTTATGAAGGAGACGAATCTTTCCTGGAAGGACCAACAGAAGCAACAGATATTCTGTGGGGTAAACTTCAGGAACTTCAGAAAGAGGAGCGTGCAAAAGGCGGCGTTCTTGATATGGAGACAGAAGTAGTATCCGGACTTACAGCATATGGACCTGGATACATTAGTGAAGAGACAAAAGATCTTGAGAAGGTTGTTGGTCTTCAGACAGACAAACCTCTGAAGAGAGCTTTTATGCCATATGGCGGAATTAAGATGGCTGAGCAGGCTTGTACAACTTACGGTTATCAGCCAAGCGAAAAGCTTCATGAGATTTTTACAAAATATCATAAAACACACAACCAGGGAGTATTCGATATCTATACACCTGAAATGAAGAAAGCAAGACACAATAAGATCATCACAGGTCTTCCGGATACATATGGAAGAGGACGTATCGTTGGTGATTACCGTCGAGTAGCTCTTTATGGTATCGACTTCCTGATCGAAAGAAAACAGTATGACTTTGAGCGTTATGCAAGACACGGAATGAAAGGAACAGATTTCCGTCTCCGTGAAGAGCTTGCTGATCAGATCAAAGCTCTGAAAGAAATGAAAGAAATGGCAGCTGCTTACGGTTATGACATTTCACAGCCGGCGAAAGATGCTCATGAAGCAGCACAGTGGCTGTACTTTGGATATCTTGCAGCAATCAAGACTCAGAACGGAGCTGCAATGAGTGTTGGACGTATCTCTACATTCCTTGATATCTATATTGAAAGAGACTTAAAAGCTGGAAAGATTACAGAAAAAGAAGCTCAGGAATTAATTGACCACATGGTTATGAAATTCCGTATGGTTAAGTTCGCAAGAATCCCATCTTACAACGAACTGTTCTCAGGAGACCCGACATGGGCAACACTGGAAGTTGGTGGACTTGGACAGGACGGACGTTCTATGGTAACAAAGAATGATTACCGTTTCCTTCACACACTGAAGAACATGGGACCTTCTCCAGAACCAAACCTTACTGTACTTTATTCTTCAAGACTGCCTGAAAACTTCAAGAAGTTTGCAGCCCTGATCTCAGTAGAGACAAGCTCAATCCAGTATGAAAATGATGATGTTATGCGTCCGGTATGGGGCGATGACTACTCAATCTGCTGCTGCGTATCTGCTACAGAGACAGGTAAAGAGATGCAGTTCTTCGGAGCTCGTGCGAACCTTGCTAAGTGTCTGTTATACGCTATCAACGGCGGTATTGATGAAAAGAATAAAATTCAGGTTGCACCTGCCTACAGACCAATCACATCTGAGTATCTTGACTTCGATGAAGTAATGGAAAAATATGATGCTATGATGGAATGGCTGAGCAAACTGTATGTAGATACACTGAATATGATTCACTACATGCACGACAAGTATTACTATGAAGCAGCTCAGATGGCACTGATCGATACAGATGTTAAGCGTTCATTTGCAACAGGTATCGCTGGATTCTCTCATGTGGTAGATTCACTTTGCGCTATCAAATACGCTAAAGTAAAAGCTGTCCGTGACGAAGATGGAATCACAACAGATTTCGAGATCGAAGGAGATTTCCCAAGATACGGTAACGATGATGACCGTGCAGACGACATGGCTGTATGGCTTCTGAAGACATTCATGCACAAACTGAATAAGTGCCATACATACAGAAATTCTGTACCTACAACATCAATCCTTACAATTACTTCCAATGTAGTATACGGTAAGGCTACAGGATCTCTTCCGGACGGAAGAAAAGCAGGAGAACCACTTTCACCAGGTGCTAACCCATCTTACGGTGCAGAAAAGAACGGACTTCTTGCATCCCTGAACTCTGTTGCTAAGCTGCCATACGAGCTGGCACTGGATGGTATTTCTAATACTCAGACAATCAGCCCAAGTGCACTTGGACATACAGATGATGAGCGTAAAGAAAATCTTGCACGTGTAATGGACGGATACTTCGATCAGGGAGCACATCACCTGAATGTTAACGTATTTGGTACAGATAAACTTATTGATGCTATGGAGCATCCGGAAAAACCAGAATACGCTAACTTCACAATCCGTGTATCTGGATACGCAGTTAAGTTCATCGACCTGACTCGCGAACAGCAGTTAGACGTTATCGCAAGAACTTGCCACGATCATATGTAAAAGCTATGAGCCATGCATCAGATGAGACAGATGTTATAATCAAGCTTGCTTGAATTATGATATCTGGATCAGATGATATACGGCGACAGCCGTCAGCGAGATGAAGCAAAGCGGAATCGAGCTGCGCATGGCGGAGTACATGGCGAATTGCATGTAATAAATAAGAAAAGGAGCAAAGCTATGACCAAAGGATATATTCATTCTCTGGAAAGTTTCGGCTCCGTTGACGGTCCAGGTGTCCGCTATCTGATCTTTACGACCGGCTGTGCTATGCGCTGCCAGTTCTGTCATAACCCGGACACATGGAACATGAATTCAGGGACTCTCTACACAGCAGATGAACTGATTGATAAAGCCTGGAAATACCGCACTTACTGGGGAAGTAAGGGCGGTATTACCGTCAGTGGGGGCGAACCGCTTCTGCAGATCGATTTTCTGCTGGAGTTGTTCCAGAAAGCAAAAGAAAGAGGAATCAACACAACGCTGGATACCTGTGGAAATCCATTCACAAGAGAAGAGCCATTCTTCAGTAAATTCCAGGAACTTATGAAGGTGACAGATCTTGTAATGCTGGATATCAAGCATATTGATGACGAGCAGCATAAGATCCTTACCGGTCAGACGAATAAGAATATTCTTGATATGGCAGAATATCTTTCTGAGACCGGAAAACCAGTCTGGATCCGTCATGTACTGGTTCCGGAAAGAAGTGATAAAGACGAATATCTGCACAGACTTCATGATTTTATTGAGACGTTAGATAATGTGGAGAAAGTAGAAGTCCTTCCGTATCATACACTTGGTGTATATAAATGGAAAGAACTGGGTATTCCATATCAGTTGGAAGGCATTGATCCGCCATCGCAAGAGCGGGTGGAAAATGCGAACCGGATTCTTGAAACAGCAAAATATCATGCATAAAAAATGTGGAACACATGGAAATAATGTGTTCCGCATTTTTTTATAGCAATCAATCATCAAAGTGTACAAGAAATATTCTAAAAAGCGTTTTTTAAGTAGGTAAAATGTAGCAATTTGTCAATTTAGCCAATTAAAGTCTTGAAACATGTATAAAAATACGATAATATTATTTTTATAGATTTTTACCGAAGGAAGGAAGAAGAACTATGAATCTTAAAATTGGTGTGATTAAGGGAGACGGAATTGGCCCGGAGATCGTAACGGAGGCAATGAAAGTTCTGGATAAAGTTGCAGGAGTATATGGACACACTTGTGATTATACACAGTTACTCATGGGGGGAGCATCCATTGATGTTCACGGAGTGCCTCTTACAGATGAGACAATCGCAGAGGCAAAAGCATGTGATGCAGTTCTGATGGGTTCCATCGGAGGAGATGCAAAGACATCTCCGTGGTATAAGTTAGAGCCGGCTAAAAGACCGGAAGCAGGACTTTTGAAGATCAGAAAAGCCCTGAATCTTTTTGCAAACTTAAGACCTGCAGTACTTTATGAGGAATTAAAAGGTGCATGTCCGTTGAAAGAAGAGATTACAGAAGGTGGGTTCGACATGATGATCATGAGAGAACTGACTGGTGGTCTTTACTTTGGAGAGAGAAAGACAGAAGAGATTGACGGAGTGATGACAGCAAAAGATTCTCTTACATATAATGAAGAGGAAATCAGAAGAATCGCAAAACGTGGATTTGATATTGCAATGAAGCGCCGCAAAAAAGTAACCAGCGTAGATAAGGCAAATGTTCTGGATTCTTCAAGATTATGGAGAAAAGTGGTAGAAGAAGTTGCAAAAGATTATCCAGAGGTGACAGTGGAAAATATGCTGGTAGACAACTGCGCAATGCAGCTTGTAAAAGATCCAAAACAGTTTGATGTCATTCTCACAGAGAATATGTTTGGAGATATTCTTTCCGATGAAGCAAGTATGGTGACCGGATCTATCGGAATGCTTGCAAGTGCCAGCTTAAATGAGACAAAATTCGGTTTATATGAGCCGAGCGGCGGATCGGCACCGGATATAGCAGGAAAAGGAATTGCCAATCCAATCGCAACTATCCTTTCTGCGGCAATGATGTTGCGTTTCAGCTTTGATCTTGATAAAGAAGCAGATGCGATCGAAGCAGCTGTTGCAAAGGTGTTAAAAGACGGATATCGTACGATTGATATTATGTCAGAAGGAAAGACGCAGATTGGAACAGAAGAGATGGGTAATCTGATCGCAGAAAACATTCGTTAATTATTGAATTATATATAAATAAGAAGTATTTGACAGAAAGAAAACAGGAGGATAAAAATGAGAAGTGATACAGTAACAAAAGGAAAACAGCAGGCACCTCACCGTTCATTGTTCAATGCACTTGGACTTACAGAAGAAGAGATGAACAGACCACTGGTCGGCATCGTATGTTCTTATAATGAAATCGTGCCAGGGCATATGAACCTGGATAAAATCGCGAATGCAGTAAAACAGGGAGTTGCTATGGCCGGTGGTACACCGATCATGTTTCCGGCAATTGCAGTCTGTGACGGAATAGCAATGGGACACATCGGAATGAAGTATTCTCTGGTAACCAGAGATCTGATCGCAGATTCTACAGAAGCAATGGCGATGGCACATCAGTTTGATGCGTTAGTTATGATCCCAAACTGTGATAAGAATGTACCGGGACTTCTGATGGCTGCAGCAAGAATTAATGTACCGACTGTATTTGTCAGTGGCGGACCGATGCTTGCAGGACATGTAAAAGGACAGAAGAGAAGTCTTTCCAGCATGTTTGAGGCAGTAGGAGCGAATGCGGCAGGAACAATGTCAGATGCAGACCTGTGTGAATTCGAGAATAAGGTATGTCCTACATGCGGATCATGTTCGGGTATGTACACAGCAAACAGCATGAACTGTCTGACAGAGGTACTTGGTATGGGACTTCGTGGAAACGGAACAATCCCGGCAGTATATTCAGAAAGAATCCGTCTTGCAAAACATGCGGGTATGAAAGTTATGGAACTTCTTGAGAAGAATATCCGTCCAAGAGACATCATGACAAAAGAAGCAATTCTGAATGCACTTACTGTTGATATGGCACTTGGATGCTCTACAAACAGTATGCTTCATCTTCCGGCAATCGCACATGAAGTGGGAATGGACTTTGAGATTGATTTTGCAAATGGAATCAGCGAAAAGACACCAAATCTCTGTCACCTTGCACCGGCAGGACCTACTTACATGGAAGATCTGAATGAAGCAGGCGGTGTCTATGCAGTTATGGCAGAACTGAATAAGAAGGGGCTCCTTCATACAGAGTGTATGACAGTTACAGGAAAGACAGTAGGAGAGAATATTGAAGGCGTAGTGAATAAAGATCCAGAGGTTATCCGTCCGATTGACAATCCATATACACCAACAGGCGGGCTTGCAGTGTTAAAAGGTAATCTTGCACCGGATGGAAGTGTTGTAAAGCGTTCGGCAGTCGTAGATGAGATGCTGGTACACGAAGGACCTGCAAGAGTATTTGACTGTGAGGAAGATGCAATTGCGGCAATCAAAGGTGGTAAGATTGTAGCCGGTGATGTTGTTGTTATCCGTTACGAGGGACCAAAGGGAGGTCCGGGAATGCGCGAGATGTTAAATCCTACATCTGCAATCGCGGGTATGGGACTTGGATCGAGTGTGGCATTGATCACAGACGGTCGTTTCAGTGGAGCATCAAGAGGAGCATCTATCGGGCATGTATCTCCGGAAGCTGCTGTCGGCGGACCGATCGCACTGGTAGAGGAGGGAGATCTGATCCAGATTGATATCCCGAATCTTTCTATTCATCTGGATGTATCGGATGAAGAACTTGCTAAGAGAAAGGAAAACTGGACTCCAAGGGAGCCAAAGGTTACAACCGGATATCTTGCAAGATATGCGGCAATGGTTACTTCCGGAAACAGAGGCGCAATCCTTGAAGTTCCAAAAGTAAAATAAAAATTATGACAGGGGAATGAATGGTATGCAGTTAACAGGATCACAAATTGTAATCGAATGTTTGAAAGAGCAGGGAGTAGATACCGTATTCGGTTATCCGGGCGGCGCGATTTTGAACGTATACGATGAATTGTATAAGCATAAAGATGAGATTACACATATCCTCACATCGCACGAACAGGGTGCTGCTCATGCGGCGGACGGATATGCAAGAGCAACAGGAAAAGTCGGTGTATGTCTTGCAACCAGCGGACCGGGTGCAACGAACCTTGTAACTGGAATTGCAACCGCATACATGGATTCCATTCCGGTGGTTGCAATTACCTGTAATGTAGGAGTAGCACTTCTGGGAAAAGACAGTTTCCAGGAGATTGATATTGCGGGTGTTACGATGCCGATCACAAAGCATAATTATATTGTAAAGGATGTCAATAATCTGGCGGATACAATCCGCAAGGCATTTGTGATCGCTAAAGAAGGAAGACCAGGACCGGTTCTGATCGATATTCCAAAAGATGTAACTGCTAATAAAGCAGAATTTATATCGCGGAAACCTGAGATTGTAAAACCGTCCGAAGATATCTGCGAAGAAGATCTGGAAAGTGCAGTTCGCATGATCCGGGAGTCAGAAAGACCATATATATTTGTTGGCGGTGGGGCAATATTATCAGGTGCCAGCAAAGAATTATATGAATTTGTAAAGAAAGTAGATGCACCGGTTACCGATTCCCTGATGGGAAAAGGTGCATTCCCGGGAACAGATCCGTTATATACCGGAATGCTTGGAATGCATGGCACCAAAACATCCAACTACGGAGTCAGTGAATGTGACCTTCTGATTGTAGCAGGAGCAAGATTCAGTGACCGCGTGACAGGAAATGCAAAGAAATTTGCCAAGGATGCAAAAATCCTGCAGTTTGACGTAGATGCAGCGGAGATGAATAAAAATATCCTGATCACAGAAGGGGTGGTCGGTGATCTGAAAGTCGTTCTTCAGAAGATGAATGAACGCCTGGAACAGCAGAATCATAAGGAATGGGTAGAGAAGATCATTTCTTATAAAGAGAAGTATCCAATGACATATCATCCGGATGTACTCAGCGGTCCGTTTATAGTGGAAGAAATTTACCGCCAGACAAATGGCGAAGCGATCATTTCTACGGAAGTCGGACAGCATCAAATGTGGGCAGCACAATATTATAAATATACAGAACCAAGAACACTTCTTACATCAGGAGGACTTGGAACAATGGGATATGGTCTTGGTGCTTCACTTGGAGCGAAGGTCGGAAGACCGGAAAAGACGGTAGTCAATATTGCAGGAGACGGATGTTTCCGTATGAATATGAATGAGATTGCTACCGCAACACGCCATAATATCCCGGTAATTCAGGTAGTGATCAATAACCATGTACTTGGTATGGTGCGCCAGTGGCAGAATCTGTTTTACGAACAGCGCTACTCGGCAACTGTACTCAATGATGCAGTAGATTTCGTAAAACTTGCAGAAGCTATGGGAGCAGAAGGAGTACGTGTATCGACCAGGGAAGAATTCAAAGAAGCATTTGCAAAGGCATTAAAGAGCGGTCATCCGGTAGTGATTGATTGTCAGATTGACAGCGATGACAAAGTGTGGCCGATGGTTGCCCCTGGGGCCCCGATCAGTGAAGCTTTTGATGAGAAAGACCTGAAAACAAAAAATGCAGAATAATAGAAGCAAAAAGTAAAGGAAAGTGGAGGAACAACAATGAGCAGAGTGTACAATTTTTCAGCAGGCCCGGCCGTATTGCCGGAAGAAGTATTAAAAGAAGCAGCAGCAGAGATGCTGGATTACAAAGGCTGTGGAATGTCGGTTATGGAAATGAGTCACCGCTCATCGGTGTTCCAGGAGATTATTGAGACAGCAGAGGCCGATATTCGTGATCTGATGCAGATTCCGGATAATTATAAGGTATTATTCCTGCAGGGCGGTGCGTCTCAGCAATTCGCCATGATTCCTATGAATCTGATGAAAAATAAAGTGGCTGACTATATCGTAACCGGACAGTGGGCGAAAAAGGCAGCTAAAGAAGCAGAAAAATACGGAGAGGTTCATGTGATCGCATCTTCCGAAGATAAGACATTTTCTTATATTCCGGACTGCTCAGATATTGAAATCTCTGAAGACGCAGATTATGTATACATCTGCGAGAATAATACGATTTATGGTACAAAGTTCAAAGATCTTCCGAATACAAAAGGAAAGACACTGGTGGCAGATGTGTCATCCTGCTTCCTGTCTGAACCGGTAGATGTGTCAAAATATGGCGTGATCTACGGAGGGGTTCAGAAAAATGTAGGACCTGCAGGTGTTGTGATCGCAATTATCCGTGAAGACCTGATTACAGATGATGTATTAGAAGGTACACCGACTATGCTGAAATATAAGACACATGCAGATGCCGGGTCTTTATACAATACACCGCCGGCATATGGAATCTATATCTGCGGGAAAGTATTCAAATGGTTGAAGAAGCAGGGTGGTCTGGAAGCGATCAAAGAGCATAACGAAAAGAAAGCAAAGATCCTCTATGATTACCTGGATGAAAGTAAATTATTCAAAGGTACAGTCGTTCCAAAAGACCGTTCACTTATGAATGTTCCATTTGTAACAGGCAATAAAGAACTGGATGCAAAATTTGTAAAAGAAGCGAAAGAAGCCGGATTTGAAAATCTGAAAGGACACAGAAGTGTCGGAGGTATGCGTGCAAGTATCTACAATGCGATGCCAATCGAAGGAGTGGAAAAACTCGTGGAATTTATGAAAGCATTTGAAAAGGAGAATCTGTAATCATGTATAAGTATCATAATCTGAATCCAATTTCACAGGTAGGACTGGATGAATTTACAAAAGACTATGCACCTGTAAGCACACCGGAGACGGCTGATGCGATCCTGGTAAGAAGTGCAGCAATGCACGAGATGGAATTTGCATCAGATCTGAAAGCAATCGCAAGAGCCGGCGCAGGTGTGAATAATATCCCGCTTGAGAAATGTGCGGAACAGGGAATTGTTGTATTTAATACACCGGGAGCTAATGCAAATGGAGTAAAAGAACTGGTGATTGCCGGTATGCTGCTGGCATCCAGAGATATCATTGGCGGCATCAACTGGGTGCAGGAGAATGAAGAGGATGGAAACATAGCCAAAGATGCCGAAAAGGCGAAGAAGGCATTTGCGGGACAGGAACTGCAGGGAAAGAAACTTGGAGTTATCGGTCTTGGAGCAATCGGTGTGCTTGTGGCGAATGCTGCAACACATCTGGGCATGGATGTATATGGATACGATCCATATGTGTCTGTTGATTCTGCATGGAGACTTTCCAGAAGTATCCACCATACGACAAATGTAGATGAAATCTATGAAAACTGTGATTACATTACCGTTCACGTGCCGGCACTTGACAGCACGAAGGGAATGATCGGAAAAGATGCCCTGAGCCTTATGAAGGAGGGCGTGATCGTTCTGAACTTTGCAAGAGATGTGCTGGTGGATTCCGATGCAATGGTGGATGCACTTGTTGCCGGTAAAGTAAAGCATTATGTTACAGATTTCCCGACACCTGAGATTGCAGGTGTAAAAGGGGCGATTGTAATTCCACATCTCGGAGCATCTACGGAAGAATCTGAAGACAACTGTGCAAAGATGGCAGTGAAAGAAGTGATGGATTATCTGGAAAACGGTAATATCAGACATTCGGTGAACTATCCGGATTGTGATATGGGACTGAGAGGAGATAAGACACGTATTCTTGTATTACATCACAATGTACCGAATATGATCGGTCAGATTTCAGCCGTCCTTGCAAAAGATAATATGAATATTGCAGACCTTACGAATAAGAGTAAGGGGAAATATGCGTATACAATGATCGACGTAGATTCCGAAGTGCCGGAAGGTGTTGTGGAAGAACTGAAACAGATCGGAGAAGTGTTACGAGTACGTGTTATATCTTAAACAAAAGTTAATAAATTTGTAAGAATCCCTTAATTGCGAAATATGTCGAATTAGAGTATCCTATTATTGAAAGAGATGCAGGGAAGAGATCTTCATCTCTGGTAAACAGAACTTATGAAATCTGGGGGATACAGGGAATGGACAATACAGGGATTCGATCAAGACGTAAGAAATATAGAAGAAGAGTAAGAAACATTCGTGTGGGTCTTACTCTTTTTGTCATATGTCTGATCGCAGTGGCAATACCGGTTATACGCGAAATGTTAAGAAAACCGGCACAGATTACAATACAGGTCGCAGATATTGAGGTTACGCAGGGAACAGCACTTCCGCCGTATACGGCAGATGTAAAGATACAGGACAAAGATAAGAACAAACTTACAAACACATATACCGCAGAGGATTTTGCAAAAGATCTGCAAAAAGGAAAAGATATTACTATTTCCAGTAAGGCGGATTCGAATATAGAGGGAACTTATGTAATTACGGCAAAACTGTCGGAGAAGATTAAAAAGGAACTGAATGAAGCATGGAAGAAAAAGGTCCAGGTAACAATCAGGAATGGAACCTGTACCGTGAAGAATCCAACCGGTGTATGGGATGGTAATAAATTTAAAAAATACGATGGAACTTATGTAACATCAGATTTCGTGGTGTCGAAGGGAAATACATATTATTTTGATGCAGATGGAAATAAAGTGACCGGCTGGCAGACCATCGAGAATGCGTTATATTGTTTTGATAAAAAAGGAATCATGCAGAAGTCTGGATGGATCACAACGGATGACGGAAAAGCATATCTGAGTGATGACGGAAAGGCACTGACCGGCTGGCAGACTATTGACGGAAAAGATTATTATTTTGATTCAAAAGGAATTGCGGCAACAGGAGAGATAAAACTCGGACTTGAGAAATGTAAATTCAGCGAGTCGGGAGAACTGCTCTCGAAAGAAAAAACAGAGATAGATCCGGGAAAACCGATGGTGGCACTTACATTTGATGATGGACCCGGACCAAGAACAACAGAGATTCTGGATCAGTTGAAAAAATATAATGCACATGCAACATTTTTTATGCTCGGAAAAAATGTAAAATCCTATCCAGATGCCGTAAAGCAGATGTTGAAAGATGGAAATGAACTTGGAAACCATTCCTATGATCACCAGCAACTGACGAAGATTGATGCAGAAGCAATTGCCAAAGAGGTCAATGATACGAATGAAAATATCAAGAATATCTGTGGAAGTCCGGCTACTGTATTAAGGCCGCCATATGGTGCAATTAATGATACAGTGAAATCAAGCGTAGGTATGCCGATGATTCTCTGGAATGTGGATACACTGGACTGGAAGACAAGAAATACACAGAGTACAATTGACGAGGTTATGCGTAATTTGAAAGACGGAGATATCATACTGATGCATGATATTCACACACAGACAGTAGATGCGGCACTTCAGCTGATTCCAAAACTGGAAGAAGAGGGTTATCAGCTCGTAACCGTTTCGGAAATGGCAGCGGCAAAAAACAAGACGTTGGAAAACGGAACTGCTTACAGTGATTTTATAAGTACAAGTAAAAAATAATTAGATATATCTATTATAAAACAGGATCAACTTTTACCGGTTGATCCTGTTTTTAGGTTCGTTTATAACGAAGTATTATGTTTTTCTAACAGGCGGTGAATCTTTTCTGTAGGATCCATAACCTTTCCGATACTGATATCATGGTTCATAGAATCGATGATCAGTGCAATGAACTTACTCATATCTGCGATCAGGAAATAAGGCTTTTCCTTCGCTTCGGCAGGAAGATAAGTGAGATTAGTAGTGATCACGCGGTCAATGTAACCTTTTTCATAATAGTCATCAAACTTTTCGAAACCATCGGTAAAGAGTCCGAAAGTGGTGCAGACAAATACCCGGTTTGCTCCGCGGGCTTTAATCTGTTTTGCAACGTCCAGCATACTTTCACCGGAAGAAATCATATCGTCAATGATGATCGCATCTTTTCCATCCAGATGTTCACCTAAGAATTCGTGTGCAACAATCGGATTCTTTCCGTTAACAATAGTTGAATAGTCACGGCGTTTGTAGAACATACCCATATTAACGCCCATAACGTTAGAAAAGTATACCGCACGCTGCATAGCTCCCTCATCTGGGCTGATGATCATCAGATGTTCTTTGTCAACTTTAAGATCCGGCTCCGCATTTAATAATGCTTTCATAAACTGATACGGCGGGTTAAAGCTGTCAAATCCATGGAGAGGAATAGAATTCTGTACACGTGGATCGTGGGCATCAAATGTAAATATATTAGATACACCCATATCGATCAGTTCCTGAAGTGCAAGAGCACTGTCTAAGGATTCACGTTTGGTACGTTTGTGCTGACGGCTTTCATAGAGGAAAGGCATTAGCACATTGACGCGGTGTGCTTTTCCGTTGGCGGCAGCAATGATTCTCTTTAAGTCCTGGAAATGATCATCCGGTGACATATGATTCAGATGGCCGTTTACAGAATAGGTAAGGCTGTGGTTGCAGACATCTACCATAAGGAACAGATCTGTTCCACGGATAGATTCTGTAAGAAGTCCTTTTGCTTCGCCGCTTCCAAAACGTGGGCACGGACAATCGATCAGATAATTGTCACGCAGGTAATTATAATATAATGGTGAATCTGTGTTCTTGTCCATTGTGCTTTTTCTGAACTGTACAATGTAATCATTTACTTTTTCACCAAGTTCGCGGCATGATTCCAGAGCACCGATTTTTAATGGTGCAACAGGAAGCCCGCTTTCCATTAATTTGATATTTGGCATAATAAAAACTCCTGTGTATTTTATATATTAAGTTACTCCTAATTATTTATATCACTTTTTCTATAAAAAGGTCAACTACTGATTGGACTATTTGACAAAGGTAATGTATAATAGTATCGTTAAGAGACAAATATAGAATGAAATATAGAGGAGAGTTAAGATGAGTAAACCAGTAGTTGCTATTGTGGGAAGACCGAACGTAGGAAAGTCAACCCTTTTTAATGTACTGGCGGGAGAGATGATTTCAATCGTCAAAGATACGCCCGGAGTAACAAGAGACCGTATCTATGCAGATGTCACATGGCTGGACAAAGAATTTACGATGATCGATACCGGTGGTATTGAGCCGGAGAGCAAAGATATCATTCTTGCACAGATGAGAGAGCAGGCACAGATTGCTATTGATACCGCAGATGTGATCATTTTTATTACGGATGTAAGACAGGGACTTGTAGATGCCGATTCAAAAGTTGCGGATATGCTTCGCAGATCAGGCAAACCAGTTGTCCTGGCAGTGAATAAAGTAGACAGTTTTGAGAAGTTTATGCCGGATGTATATGAATTCTATAACCTGGGGATTGGTGATCCTGTACCGGTATCTGCAGCTTCCAGACTTGGTATCGGTGACATGTTAGATGCTGTGATCGCACATTTCCCGGAACATGAAGCAGAAGAGAAAGAGGACGAGCGTCCGAGAGTGGCAATTGTAGGAAAACCAAACGTAGGAAAATCTTCAATCATCAATAAACTGACCGGAAAGCAACGTGTGATCGTATCAGATATAGCAGGAACGACCAGAGATGCTATCGACACCAATGTGAAGTATAATGGAAAAGATTATGTGTTTATTGATACGGCAGGGCTGAGACGAAAGAGTAAGATAAAAGAAGAACTGGAGCGCTACAGTATTATCCGTACGGTAACTGCAGTGGAACGGGCAGATGTCGTTCTGGTAGTGATCGATGCGACAGAAGGTGTAACCGAACAGGATGCAAAGATTGCCGGTATCGCACATGAAAGAGGAAAAGGTATCATTATTGTTGTAAATAAATGGGATGCCATTGAAAAGAATGACAAGACTATGAAAGAGTACGAGAATAATGTACGTCGTGTGCTTTCTTTTATGCCATATGCAGAGATTATGTATGTATCGGCAGAGACGGGACAGCGTCTGAATAAGTTATACGATATGATCGATATGGTCATTGAGAACCAGACACTGCGTGTTGCAACGGGTGTTCTGAATGAGATTATGACAGAAGCTGTTGCAATGCAGCAGCCACCTTCAGACAAAGGAAAGAGACTCAAACTGTATTACATTACACAGGTAGCAGTAAAACCGCCATCATTTGTTATTTTTGTAAATAATAAAGAACTGATGCACTTTTCTTATACCAGATATCTGGAGAATAAGATCAGGGAGGCATTTGGATTCCGTGGTACAGCTTTGAAATTCTTCATCAGGGAAAGAAAGGAAAAGGATCAGTAATCATGGAACGGTTGATATGTGTACTTGTCGGATATGTGTTTGGTCTGATACAGACCGGATATATATACGGGAAAAAGAATGGCGTTGACCTTAGGAAAAAAGGAAGCGGGAATGCAGGAACAACGAATGCGCTTCGTACCATGGGCTGGAAAGCAGGAGCGGTTACACTGCTTGGAGACTGCTTTAAATGCGTAGCAGCAGTGGTTGTCGTACATCTGATCTATGGAAAGACACATACAGATATGATGCCGTTGCTTTCCATGTATGCCGGAATGGGAGCGGTCCTGGGACATAATTATCCATTCTATCTGAAATTCAAAGGCGGAAAAGGAATAGCGGCAACAGCAGGTCTGATCATCAGTACTACGAATATATGGATCGTACTGATCTGCCTTGCAGCATTTATTGCAATTGTTGCGGCAACCAGATATGTATCCCTTGGTTCTATGGCTGTTGTTACAATCTATCTGATCAGCGTGATCGTATATGGGCAGCATGGGGGATTTGGTGTGGAGAATGTATCCTATCTGCATGAGATGTATGTTGTAGCGGCGTTTTTGATGGTACTGGCATTCTGGAGACACAGAGCGAATATTAAGAGACTTTTAAGCGGCACAGAGAATAAGATCAGTGTTGGCGGAAAGGATAAAAAATAGTCAGAGATGACGGATAAAAAGAAAGGACAGGCTCTTATGGCAAACGTAAGTGTGATCGGAGCCGGAAGCTGGGGAACAGCACTGGCATTACTTTTATGTAAAAATGGACATGATGTGACGGTATGGTCATATAAGGAAGAAGAAGTGCGCATGCTGAGTGAGAAAAGAGAACATGTAAGCAAGCTTCCGGGAGTAAAGATTCCAGACGAGATATTTTTTACTGCGGATCTGAAAGAGGCAGTAGAAGAAAAGGATGTAGTTGTACTTGCAGTACCGTCCATTCATGTGAGAAGTACTGCGAAAAAGATGAACGCATATGTAAAAGACGGACAGATTTTAGTGGATGTAGCAAAAGGAATAGAAGAAGACACCCTGATGACACTGTCCCAGCAGATTGAAGAGGAGATACCGCAGGCAGATGTAGCGGTTCTTTCGGGACCAAGTCATGCCGAAGAAGTAGGCAGAGGTCTTCCTACAACGGTTTGTATCGGAGCTCATACAGAGGCAACTGCGAAGTATTTACAGCAGCTTTTTATGAATGAAGTATTCCGTGTATATATCAGTCCGGATATTTTGGGAATTGAACTTGGCGGATCTCTTAAGAATGTTATTGCACTTGCAGCCGGGGTTGCAGATGGAATGGGATATGGAGATAATACCAAGGCTGCATTGATCACCCGTGGAATTGCCGAGATATCAAGACTTGGTGTAAAGATGGGAGGAGCGGCTGAGACTTTTGGTGGTCTGGCCGGTATCGGAGATCTTATTGTAACCTGTGCAAGTGTACACAGTCGTAACCGCAAGGCCGGATATCTGATGGGACAGGGCAGAACGATGCAGGAAGCCATGGATGAAGTTAAGATGGTAGTGGAAGGTGTATATTCTGCAAAGGCAGCAGCGAAGCTTGGAAAGAAATATCAGGTATCACTTCCGATTATTGAGGAAGTAAATAAAGTGCTGTTTGAAGACAAGAGTCCGAAAGAAGCAGTAAATGAACTGATGCTGCGTGTCGGAAAAGCGGAACATATGGCTCTTCCATGGGAATAATAAAAAGAATCAGTTTTGTAAATATGACATAAAAATAACAGAGATGAAAGATTTTTAACAATCTTTCATCTCTGTTATTTTTTAAAGATCTGCATGTTCTATTACATATTTTTTGAAATCCATGATAACAGGTGCCTGATAGACATTTTTTAAAGTAGCCATATAAAAGAGTCTTTCCCATGAAGGTTTTTCTATTTCGATAATAGATACAGGCATATAAGAAAGAATCGGCATCTTTGGGACAACTGCAATACCAAAGCCTGCACCGACAAGACCTGCCACGCCCTGATCTTCTTCCATGGAGTAAGCAATTTGCGGGTAACCTCCACATTTATGGAATAGTTTGTCAATAACATGCCTTAAGCCGCTTCGTTTGGAAAAAGCAATATGCGGATAAGAAAGTGTAGCTTTCAGATCAATCGAGCTGCGTTCTTCAAGCGGATGTCCTTTTGGCACGATCAATACCAGTTCCTGCTTTGCAACAGGTATGAATTCAATCAGAGGTTCATTGTCCATCATAGAACAAAATGCAATGTCATATTTCCTGTCTTTTAACCCCTGGATCATATCAGTAGTAAGACCTGTGGAACTATGAAAATAGAAATCGATCTTTTTGTCCGGCGTAGAATCCAGGAATCCTTTTACGAAACCTGGAACCACAGTACTGCTTAGAGCACGCAGTTCCACGATGTCGATACGACCTTCGCCACGCCCTGTCATCTGAAGCTTGTTAACACTGGAATCGATCATATCCAGAGCCTGTTCCACATCAATGAGAAAGGCCTGTCCGCATTTGGTAAGTACTACATTCCGGCCCTCTTTCTCAAAAAGTTTTACCCCCAGTTCTTTTTCGAGAGATGCGATCGCATGACTCAGACTTGGCTGAGTGATGGAAAGAATTTCGGCGGCTTTCGTGTAATGCTCCAGATGTGCCAGCGTGGCAAAATATCTTAGATGATACAGATTCATAAAGCCGGCCCCCCTTTCTTTTGTTATATTTATATATGTTTATATCTTATCATGAACCGAGAACAAAATCTATGAATAAAATCTATAAATTGCAATAGAATAACCAATTTGTTTTTTATTTAACAAGGATATATAATCAAATCATAGCAAATATTACTAGATTGAACATTAAGAAAAAAGGGAATCTGTTCAATTTTAACAATGGAGGTAGAATTATGTCAAAAAAGAATCCAATCACAGTAAGTTCATGGACACTTGGAGATCAGTGCAAGTTTGAAGATCGTGTGATCGCTGCAAAAGAAGCAGGATATGAAGGAATCGGTCTTCGCGCAGAGACTTATGTTGATGCTTTGAATGAAGGTCTTCATGACGAGGACATTCTTGCAATTCTTGATAAACATGACATGAAAGTAACAGAAGTTGAGTACATCGTTCAGTGGTGCGAAGAGCATCGTTCATACGAGCAGAAATACAAAGAGCAGATGTGCTTCCACATGTGTGAGCTTTTCGGAGTTGGTCACATCAACTGTGGACTGATGGAAAATTATTCCGTAGAATATACAGCTCAGAAATTAAAAGAACTGTGTCAGAGAGCCGGAAAATACATTATCGGTGTTGAGCCAATGCCATACAGCGGTATTCCAAACCTTCAGAAAGGCTGGGAAGTTGTAAAAGCATCCGGATGTGAGAATGCAATGCTTATCCTTGATACATGGCACTGGGTAAGAGCTAATCAGCCATATGACATCCTTACACCGGAGATCGCTGAAAAAGTTATTTCCATCCAGATCAATGATGCATATGAGAGACCATATGCAGATTCAATCTTAAGAGATGAGTCAATGCATGACCGTCTTGCACCTGGAACAGGAGCAAAAGATACAGCTGGATTCGTTAAGATGATCAAAGATGCAGGAATTGATCCAAAGGTTGTTGGTGTAGAAGTAATTTCTGACGAGATTCTCGGAAGAGGAATTAACGAAGCAGCAGCTTATACATATGAGAATACTGAAAAAGTATTAAAAGAAGCTTGGCCAGAACTGGTAGACTAATTTATAGAAATCAGATTTGTTCAAAAGAGAGAGGAAAAAAATAATGAAGTTCAAAAATATGTTTTCTCCGATTCAGATCGGACCAATGACAGTAAAGAACCGCTTTGTAGTACCACCAATGGGAAATAACTTTGCAAACACAGATGGAACATGGAGTGATGAGTCTGTTGCATACTATGCTGAACGTGCAAAAGGTCAGTTTGGCCTGATCACGATCGAAGCAACAGTTGTCCATAAAGGAGCCAAGGGTGGCCCGAGAAAACCTTGTCTGTATGATGACAACAGCATTGAGAGCCTGAAAAAGATTACCGATGCCTGTCATGCAGAAGGAGCTAAGATTTCCATTCAGCTTCAGAATGCAGGACCGGAAGGAAATGCCAAGAATGCAGGAGCACCAATCCAGGCAGCAACAGCTATTGCATCAGCTGATGGAAGAGATATTCCGGAAGCAGTTCCTACAGAGAAGGTATACGAGCTCATTAAAGGATATGGAGATGCAGCGGTCCGCGCAATGAAGGGCGGAGCCGATGCAGTGGAAATTCACATGGCACATGGTTATCTTGTGAATTCATTTATGTCACCAAGAACAAATAAACGTGTAGATGAATTTGGTGGCAGCTTCGAAAACAGAATGAGATTTTCACGTCTGATCGTTGAAGAAGTTAAGAAGAGAACAGAAGGTAAAATTGCAGTGCTTGCACGTATCAACAGTACAGAAGATATGTTTGGCGGTCTGGATAATCATGATATGTGTGCAATTGCTTCTTATCTTGAGGATTGCGGAGTGGATGGACTTCATGTATCACGTGCGGTACATCTGAAAGATGAGTATATGTGGGCTCCGACAGGAATTCATGGCGGATTCTCGGCAGAGCTTGTAGCAAATATCAAAAATTGTGTATCTGTTCCGGTTATTACAGTCGGACGTTACACAGAGCCACAGTTCGCGGAACAGATGGTAAAACTTGGAAAAGCTGATCTGGTAGCATTTGGACGTCAGTCACTGGCAGATCCGCATACTCCTGAAAAAGCACAGGAAGAGAGACTGGAAGATATGACACCTTGTATCGCATGTCTGCAGGGATGTGTCGCTAACATGTATGCCGGCAAACCTCTTTGCTGTCTTGTAAACCCTGTGCTTGGCCGTGAGGCAGAAGGACTTCCGAAAGCAGAAAAAGCAAAGAAAGTATATGTCATCGGTGGTGGAGTGGCAGGTATGTGTGCCGCATTCACAGCTAAGAGACGCGGGCATGATGTGACATTATTTGAAGCTACAGATAAACTCGGTGGAAACATGAGACTTGCAGCTTATCCGCCGGGAAAAGGTGACATCACAGGTATGATCAGAAGCTATATCGTAAAATGCGAAAAAGCCGGTGTAAATATCAAGATGAACACAAAAGTAACAGCGCAGATGTTAAAAGAAGATACACCGGATGCAGTTATCCTCGCAACAGGATCTGAGACATTAGTACTTCCATTTATCAAAGGTATCCATAACCCTGATATCGTATATGGTGTGGATTGTCTGGAAGGAACACGTCCGGTAGGACATAAAGTCTTAGTTGTAGGCGGCGGTATGGTAGGTGCCGAGACAGCAGATTTCCTTGCTGAACAGGGACATGAAGTATCCGTTATCGAGATGAGAGATGCTATCGGACCGGATGTGATCCACGAGCACCGTATCTTCCTTATGGAAGCATTTGAAAAATACGGAATCGAACAGATTACAAGTGCCGCAGTATCTGAAATCTTCTCAGACGGAGTAAGCTATAAGAATGCAGCAGATAAATCTGATGAGACGATCTACGAGGCAAGAGGGTTCGATACAGTTGTTCTTTCTATGGGATTCAGCTCCCGTTATACACACCGCGATGGTCAGAATGTTGTATATGACTTCGCTGATGAATTAAAGGATATTGTTCCGGAAGTTCATGTAGTGGGTGATGCAGTAAGAGCACGTCGTGCACTGGATGCTACAAAAGAAGCTTACGATGTGGCATTAAAACTTTAATAATTGAATTTAGAAATAATAAGAATGTGTATGTGACAGCCCGCAGCATACGGGCTGTTATGAATAAAAGAAAACCAGGAGGGTTAAGATCATGGAAAAAAGAATTTCCGGACATACAGGCTTAATGGCATTATTTGGAACACCGGTTGGACATTCAGGATCTCCTGCAATGTACAACTTCAGCTTCCAGCATGATGGATTAGATTATGCGTATATGGCATTTGATGTAACAGAAGAGGAAATGCCAAAAGTATTTGAGTCTATCCGTTTATTGAATATGCGTGGTGGTAACTTTACTATGCCATGCAAGAACATCGCTGCACAGCTGGTGGACAAACTGTCACCTGCAGCTGAGATTATCGGGGCCTGTAATGTATTCGTTAACGATGACGGAGTGATCACAGGACACATTACAGATGGTGTCGGATTCGTTAAGAATCTGGAACTCAACGGAGCACCTGTAAAAGATAAAAAGGTTGTTGTCCTTGGAGCAGGCGGAGCTGCTACAGCAATTCAGGTTCAGTTAGCACTGGATGGAGCAAAAGAAGTAAATATCTTCAATATCAAAGATAAATTCTTTGAAAGAGCAGAAGGAACAAAAGCTAAATTAGCAGAGAAGTGTCCGGAGTGTGTAGTTACCGTAGATGACCTTGATGACAAGGCTAAACTGGAAGAAGCAATCAAAGCATGTGACATTCTTGTAAATGCTACAATTATGGGAATGAAACCACATCAGGATGTGACGCTGGTTGATAAATCGTTATTCCGTAAAGATCTGGTTGTTGCAGATACTGTATACAGCCCGGAAAAAACAAAAATGATCCTGGAAGCAGAAGAAGCAGGATGCAAGGCAATCGGCGGAGTAGGAATGCTTCAGCAGCAGGGAGCAGTAAACTATGGACTGTTCGTTGGAAAAGAGATGCCGCTTGCCGAGTATCAGGAATTCCAGAAAGCACAGGCAAAATAAAAGACAAAGGAGAATGAGGGAATGAAAGCAAAGAAATATTTATGGTCTATCATCTGCGTATATTTTTGCTATCTGACACATGGAATTCAGGCAATTATATTAAGCCAGAATAATGTGAATTTCGCAAAACAGTGGGGATTCAACATGTCAGATCCGCAGTCTGCAGCATATGCAGCAGGACTTGCAGCAGTAAGTACAGCAGTAGCATGGACTGGATTTGGTAAATTCGTAAGCGTATGGATCGGTGGAGAAATCTCTGACCGTGTCGGACGTAAGAAACTGATGATCGGTGGAGCAGCATTATATATTATCTGCTTCCTTGGATTCTTATTTACTAAAAGCGCACTGGTTGCTTCTGTATGCGGTTTTGCATCCGGAGTTGCAACTTCAGGATTCTGGGATGCTTCAGGATACCCTGCAGTACAGGAAGCTTATCCGGCAGCACCTGGATCAGCGCTTGTAGGAATCAAATTCTTCGTTTCACTGTCAGGTATGGTATATCCGCTTCTGGTAGTACATAATGCAAACAGTGGAAACTGGAAATTAAATGTTATGATTCCGGTAGTTATGTCTATTATCTGTTTAGTACTTGCAATTATTGCGCCATTCGTATATGATGATCAGAAGAAAGCATCAGAAGGAAATGATGGAAAATCAAAAGATGCAGTACAGGCAGAAATTGATGCAGCGAAAGCAGCTATGCTTACAAAACCGAGCAAATTTGTAGTATTTCTGGTAATGTTTTATGCATTCCTCTGCATGGCAATCATGTATGGTGCTCAGCAGTATACGAAAGCGTTCGGATTATCTGTATGTGGATTGTCCGAGATGCAGGCAGCAGGTATGACATCTATCTATACGATCGGTTCTATCTGTGCAGTACTTTTCTGGGCATTCATGATGGCTAAGTTAAAATGGAGCCCGCTGAAAGTTGTCCTGATCGATTCTATCTGTACAGCAGTAGCTCTTGCAGGTGTACTGTTTATTCATCAGGTGGCAATCATCTATGTTGCAATTGCAATGTTAGGATTCTTTGCAGCAGGTGGTGCCCTTCAGACCGGACTTGCAGTGGTTCAGCTGTTTAACCCGGGACCAAAGGGAAGAAACACTGGTATCTATTACACATTTATGGGTGCAGCAAGCTACCTGATTCCGGTAGTGGCAGCACAGCTTACAAAAGCATCTGGTGAGGCAAATGCAGTATACAGCCTCATGATCATGTTATTGGTATTTGCAATCCTTGCTATTTTAAGTTCCCTCTACTTAGTAGCGCAGCACAAGAAAATCTTCGGAAAGAGTGCATTGTAAAAATATAATGAAGGATAAAAAGGGACTGTTGTTCCGGATGGTAGCGGATAGACAGTCCCTTCCTTTTAACACAGGATTGTTAAAAAAAAGACATTCATAGAAAACGCTAAAAAATAAAGGATAATACGTGTTATTCCATAGAAACTTTCTATGGAATAACAGGTATTATGTCATAATAGCTATCTGATGCTGGAGCATACGAAGAATATTTGTATAAAAAATTATAAGACGAAGGAGGACACTCAAAGATGAGTCCGAAAAGAGCAAAAAGAGCCAATGAACTTCCTTTTATTCCTCTTGGTCCATTTCAGTGGAGAATTCCGGGAATCCATTACAGAATAGAATATGTGGAATTTTTTCAGGGTCTGATCCTTGGCGCAACAGCTTTAAGTTCCATTCCGTATCTGACAGATAATCTTGGACTTCCATATGAACTTGCATGGAGCTGTGTCATCATTGAAGTATTTATGTATATGCTTCATGGATGGTTAGGGGATCCGGTAGTTCCGGGATGGATTACTCCGACACTGCCATTTACGCTGGCGTATTTAAACGGGTTCGAAAAAGGACCGGACAGAATACAGGCAATGATCGCATTGCAGCTTCTGGTCGCATTTGTATTTATATTTATGGGAATTACGAAACTGGCAGACAAATTTGTAAACGGTGTGCCAAATTCAATTAAAGGTGGTATCCTGATCGCTGCACCGATTACGGTATTGCAGGGACAATTATCGGATGGAAGTCAGCTTATGACAGCACCGGTAGCAACACTCGCCGGTACATTATTGCTTGCATTTTTAAGCTTTTCACCATTCTGTGAAAAGAACAGAAGTAAATATAAAATATTAGATATTATGGCAAAATACGGCAATCTCTTCCCGTATCTGATTGCTATGGTAGCAGGGGTTGCTCTTGGAGAGTTATCAAAACCTGTATTAGAACTTGGAACAGTCATCAGAATTCCTGATTTCAGTAATATATTCCATACAGTCAGTATCTTTGCGGTAGGGTTCCCTCCGCTTTCAAAATTCATCAGCGCAATACCTCTGGCTCTGATCTGTTATGTCCTGGCATTTGGAGATTTTGTTACATCAAAGACTCTGGTAGAGGAAGCACAGGAGAGCAGAAGCGATGAATATATTGACTTTAACTCAAGCAGATCAAATCTGATCAGTGGACTGAGAAACCTGATTCTTGCGATTTTCGCACCATTCCCGCCACTGGCAGGACCGCTTTGGGTTGGAATGACCGTATCGGTAGCGATGCGTTATAAAGAAGGAAAGAAAGCAATGAAATCATTGATCGGTGGAATGAGTTCTTTCCGTATTGCAACAT
Source organism: uncultured Dorea sp. (assembly GCA_934309195.1). Lineage (GTDB taxonomy): Bacteria > Bacillota > Clostridia > Lachnospirales > Lachnospiraceae > Dorea_A. The sequence goes on along the minus strand of CAKRCY010000011.1, from coordinate 17,460 downwards.
TTATCAGTGTTATCCTGGTACCGATCGTATCTTTCATGAAACCGATCATGGGAGTCGGATCGGCGATCACATTGTTGTTCCAGGCTTATGTATGTGCCAGAATAGGTATGGAATACTGTCAGTCTAATACAGATAAGAGTATTGCTGGTGTTATGGCTGCAGTATTGGCATTTAAAGGATCCGGATGGGCATTGCTTGTTGGTTTTGCAATGAACCTGCTGCTTTCAAATATGGATTTCCAGAAGAAAAAACTGAGAGTTCTTACAACAGAAGAACTGGATCAGGTAGAAGCAAAAAGAAATGAAGAAGCGCAGAGACTTCTTGCCCAGAAAAATCAGGGATAAAAAATAATAAAATAAATATAAAATGAGGGCCTGTGGGAATATCCATGGGCCCTCTCTCTATTTGATTTTTACAGTGCATCGTGCACAATCTGAAGTGCCTGATGTAATTTTTCTGCTCCGATCTGTCCGGGTGCAGAAGCCTGTGCGCCGGAACCAAATGTCAGACAGGAACCAAATGCCTCGCAGGCAATTCGGCTGATACTTCCAAGCCCCGCCATGGACATCGTGATGATCGGTCTGTCAGCATAGTCTGATGCCATCTCTTCGGTTGCGGAAAGAAGAGTCAGGACATCTTTTTTAGACTGTGGCATAACAGCCATCTTAGGAATATCGGCTCCCATATCCTGCATTTTGCGAAGACGGTACAAGAGATCAGATTTGGCAGGCGTTTTGTCAAAATCATGGTTAGAGGCAATGACTTTTGTGCCGGAAGCATGAATCGCATCGATCATTTCCCTTACAATATCATCACCCGTAAAAATCTCTACGTCAACGATATCTGCATTGCCGGTGGCGGCAACGGCTTTGTTGAGCTCGGCGTATTTTTCTGTGGACATTGGATGTACGCCGCCCTCTTTGTCTGTACGGAAAGTACAGAGAAGAGGAGTATTCCCCATTACATCGCGAAGTTTTTTTACGAGTTCTGTGACTTTTGCAATATCTTCGACATCTTCATACCAGTCCATACGCCATTCCATCAGATCCATATGCATGTCAAGATATGTACGGGTAAGGGAAAGAATCTCCTCTTTTGTCTTACCGACATTAGGAATGCAGATTGCCGGAATTCCGTTTCCGAGTTCCAGATTTCTTACTTTTACAGTGTTCATAGAAAAATTCTCCTTAATCTTCATAAACGTAGGAAATTCCCAGTTTTTCTTTCATGTATTCACTGTCCACACGCTTGCCGAGGATCAGTTCGATAGCTGCAATTGCCTGGAAGAGCATCATGCCCTGACCGTTCATTGTTTTACATCCGGCGTGTCTTGCCATTTTCAGCATTGCTGTTTCGTGTGGGGCGTAGACAACGTCTGTGACGATAAGATCAGGACGGAAGAAAGAAGGATCAGGAATATAAGTGATTCCTTCGAGCGGTTTCATTCCGACACCTGTGGCATTTGTGAAAAGATAAGAGGAATGCATCTCTTCTTTTAATTTGTCCAGATCTTCCAGTGGGTAGAATGTTGCTTTACAATTGGTATTTTCGTTGATTTTCTTTACTGTATCCAGTGCATTCTGTTTGAACTTGTCATCCCTTGCGAAGATAGACATCTCAGCAACACCATCCAGTGCAGCCTGGATTTCAACAGCAGTAGCAGCTCCGCCGGAACCTACAATTGTCAGTTTCTTTCCGGTAGGGTCAATATCGTTGTCTTTTAAAGACTGTACATAACCGATACCGTCTGTGATGTGTCCGACCAGATAGCCGTCTTTGTTGACGATGGTATTTACTGCGCCGCAGAGTTTGGCAGCCGGAGAGATTTCATCCAGATACTGATGTACGATTGTTTTATTCGGCATTGAAACATTGGCACCACGAAGTTTCAATGCACGTAAGCCCCTGATCGCATCTTCGAGCTCAGGTGCATCTACTTCAAATGCGAGATTTACGATATCAACACCCAGCTTTTCGTAAGCTGCATTATGTGTTGCAGGTGACTGCGAGTGGCGGATTGGATAAGCCAGAAGACCGATTAATTCGGTGTGTCCGGTAATCTGATGTCTTTCCATAATAAGAATCTCCTTTTTGTAATAAAACTTTATCTTTGCTTATATTTTAACAAATCACAGATGCATAATCAAATGCTAAACAGATACGGAAATGATAGAAAATGACTATTGATCTGCAGTGCAGGTTCTATAAAGAGCGAAGAAGTGCATATACTTTAACAGCACAACGGGAAGGAGCAGGGAAAGTGGACACAGAACAGTTATATAAAGATATAAAAGCAAGAACGCATGGAGAAATCTATATCGGTGTTGTAGGACCGGTAAGAACTGGAAAATCGACATTTATCAAGCGTTTTATGGATGTAATGGTATTGCCGAGAATGGAAGATGAACATATGAAAGAGCAGACGAGAGACGAACTTCCGCAGTCTGCCGCAGGCAAAACGATTATGACAACAGAACCCAAATTTGTACCGAAAGATGCAGCAGTAATACATCTGGACCGGGACGTTGAAGTAAAGGTCCGTCTGATAGACTGTGTCGGATATTTGGTAAAGGGTGCTTCGGGATACGAGGAGGCCGGGCATGAACGTATGGTAAAGACTCCGTGGTACCAGGAAGAAATACCATTTACCAAAGCGGCAGTGACCGGTACACAGAAAGTGATACGTGAACATGCAACGATAGGAATCGTGGTTACAACAGACGGAACGGTTACAGATATCCAGTCAGAGAATTATGAAGATGCGGAGGCGCGGACGATAAGGGAACTTCAGTCTATCCGGAAACCATTCGTAGTATTGGTAAATTCAAAAAAACCGCAAGGACAGGAAGCTAAAGAAAAGGTCAGAAGGCTGGAAGATACCTATCAGGTCAGAGCAATGACTGTAAATTGTGAACAGATAAAAGAAGAAGATATTTATCGGATTCTGGAGGCTGTTTTGTATGAATTCCCGGTATCTGAGGTACAGTTTTATATACCGAAATGGGTGGAAATGCTTCCGGCCGCACATAAGATCAAACAGGATCTGCTGGAACATATACAAAAAATCCTGGGAAATCTTGAAGAAATCAGGGATGCGGTATCTTTGACCGGAAGACCGGACAGTTCTTACATAAAAGACTGGTATGTAGAACAGATACAGATGGATACAGGCTGTGTTATCATTCGGATCCATATGTATGAAAAGTATTATTATGAAATGTTGAGCGAGATGACGGGAACTACAATTTCAGGTCAGTATGACCTGATAAAGACGCTGAAGAAGCTTTCAATGTTAAAGAATGAATATGAAAATGTAGAAGATGCATTTACAGCAGTCCGGATGAAAGGGTATGGAGTAGTCAGTCCGACAAAAGAAGAGATTATTCTGGATGAACCGGAGATCATCAGACAGGGAAATAAATATGGGGTGAAAATTCATTCGCAGGCGCCTTCCATTCATTTGATCCGTGCAAATATAGAGACGGAGATAGCCCCGATTGTTGGAAATGAGCAGCAGGCGGAAGATTTGATCCAGTATATTAAAAATGAAGAAAAAATGGAAGGAGGTATCTGGAAAACCAGTATATTCGGAAAAACAGTGGAAGAACTGGTTATGGACGGTCTGAAAAATAAGATGGCGGTCATCAATGAAGAAAGCCAGGAAAAACTTCAGGATAGTATGCAGAAAATCGTAAATGACAGTAATGGGGGCATGGTATGCATAATCATTTAGAAAAAACTAAATAAATATGTAAAAAAAACACTTGAAATCTGTGAATGACTGTGCCTATAATATGAATTAGAAATTGGTAAAGGGGCCATACTCATTGGGGGTATGGTCTCTTTTTTACCTTATCTGAGGATACAGAATATCCGGATAAAACGGATACACTGTAAAAGCTAAAAATCTGGAGGATGAAAAAATGAAAGATTACACATTTAAAGTACCACAGGACATTGTATTTGGCGTAGGTTCATTAAAACGACTGCCGGAACTTCTTGAAAAAAGTGGTTCCAAAAAGATGATGGTAGTATCAGACAGAGGACTGGAAAAATTAGGTGTTGTACAGAAAGTACTGGATATCGTAGAAGCAGAAGGAATCGAGACAGTGAGCTATCTGGATATCCTGCCAAATCCAACGGTAGACATGGTAAATGCGGCGACAAAGGTTTATAAGGAATCAGGAGCGACAAGTATCGTAGCACTTGGAGGCGGAAGCCCGATGGATGTTGCCAAGGCGGTAGGTGTTCTGGCAAGATACGGCGGATCCATTACAGAGTATGAAGGTGCACATCTTGTTCCGGGACCGATCGAACCAATCATTGCAATTCCGACAACAGCCGGTACGGGAAGTGAAGTGACGGCATTCTCTGTTATTACAGATATATCCAGAAATTATAAACTGACAGTATTCAGTTACGAATTACTTCCAAAATATGCACTGTTAGATCCGGAGATGATTATGTCTGTACCACCAATGGTTGCGGCTTCATGTGGAATTGATGCACTGATCCATGCGTGGGAGGCATATACATCACTTGGTGCGTCTCCGTTTTCTGATGCAATGGCAGAAAAAGCAATGGAACTGATCGGCGGTAATATCCGTAGATTTGTAGCAAACAGAAAGGATGAGGAAGCTGCATGTGCAATGATGTCAGGAAGTATGTTTGCAGGAATTGCATTTGCATGGGCAAGACTTGGAAATGTACATGCGATGTCCCATCCGGTCAGTGCATTCTTTGGTGTACAGCATGGTGTTGCAAACTCTATTCTGCTTCCGGTGATTGTAGAGTATAATGCGCTGGCAGATCACGGACGCTATGAAAAAATCTACAATTATATCAGTGAAGATAAAGAGCCGGTAAAAGAGTTCAAACCGGAGATGCTGGTGGAAGAGATCAAGAAATTAAATGCATCTCTTGGTATTCCAAAGACTCTTTCCGAGGTCGGTGTAACGGAAGACAAGATTCCGCAGATGGCAGCAGATGCGATGAAGAGCGGCAATATTGCAGCCAATCCGCGTCAGACAACATTAAAAGATGTAGAGATGTTATACCACAAAGCACTGTAAACAGATAAGAAAAGATAATAGAAAAAAGATTCACATTCTGTCCGGTATTTCAGAAAACGGAAGATGTGAATCTTTTTTTGTGGAAACCTTCCGGAAAGCTGATGAAGAAGGTTTTTGGTATCTGTAAGTGTCGGAAATAAAGCTTATAAGATTGCATTATCATGACAAAAGAGTTAAAATATAAAGGTATATGACTATCACAGATAAATGTTGGAGGTACAATATGAAAGTAGCAATTATTACAGCAAATACAGATATATACAAAGGGACAAAAGCGAATGAAAGCGGAGAGGCAGTAAAGCTTGTAGCGGAAGAGGCCGGACTGGAAGTTGTGTTTATGAGAGCACTGCCGCTGGACAGAGAAGTATTGTCGGCGATTATGAAACGTTTGGCAGATGGAAAAGCAGCAGACCTGATCCTTACCACAGGCGGAGCAGGGTGCAATCCGGACGATTGTACACCGGAAGCGACGATGGATATTGTAGAAAGACCGGTTCCGGGAATCCCGGAAGCAATGCGGGCACATACAATGAAGCTTACCAGACGCAGTATGCTGAACAGAAGTGCGGCAGGAATCTGCGGAGAGACCCTGATCGTTAATCTTCCGGGAAAAGCACAGGCAGTGAAAGAGAGTTTAAGATACCTGCTTCCGGAGCTTGTACATGCGGTTAAGGTCATCAAAGGAGAAGTATAAGAGATATGAAGGTTACATACCTGGAGCACAGTGGGTTCGCAGCAGAATATAAAGAATACGTGCTGATTTTTGACTGGTACAGAGGCAGCCTTCCGGAATTTGATCCGCGGAAAAAGATCTATGTATTTGCCAGCCACTCGCATTATGATCATTTTAATAAAAAAATCTTCGGGTGGAGTGAGCAATATCCGGATGTCCGGTACATCCTTTCGGCAGACATTACGGGAAAAGAACAGCCAGGGCAGATTATATATGTAACTGCAAATAAAGAATATGATTTTGAAGGTATAAAGGTACAGACGCTTCATTCTACCGATGAGGGGGTTGCATTTATTGTGTATATGGAAGATAAGGTAATCTATCATGCGGGGGATCTGAACTGGTGGCACTGGGAAGAAGAGACAGAAAGCTATAATGAACAGATGCGTCAGGATTATCAGAGGGAGATTGACAAGCTGAAAGATATTGTAATTGATATAGCGTTTGTTCCGCTGGATCCCAGACAGGAAAATCAGTATGCGTGGGGAATGGATTATTTTATGAAACATACCCATACAAAATATGTGTTTCCGATGCATATGTGGGGAGATTACGAAGTTTATGACCGTCTGATGGAGAACCCTGAGGCAGAGCCGTACAAAGAGCGTGTAATAAAGGTGAAAGAACCGGGGCAGGTATTTGAAGTGAATGTGTAATGCAAAGAATCAGAATAAAAAAGATTTGTTATTTTAATAAAATGGTGTTATAATAATAAACGCTTTTAAAAAAATGCAAGTAAGACAGATGATCGCAGCTGTAATTGCCGAAAGGCAGCAGGTGAGGAAAGTCCGGGCTTCACAGGGCAGGATGCCGGATAACGTCCGGTGGAGGTGACTCCAAGGATAGTGCAACAGAAATGTACCGCCAGGATCTGATCCTGGTAAGGTTGGAAGGGCAGTGTAAGAGACTACCGCCTTGCTGGTAACAGCAGGGGCATATGTAAACCCCATCCGAAGCAAGACCGGATAAAGACGATGTGGCGGCCCGTCACGTCTTAGGTAGGTCGCTTGAACCCGCTGGCAACGGCGGGTCTAGATAGATGATCATCCAATGACATAACCCGGCTTATCGTCTTGCTTGTATAAAAAAGAGAACTTGTCAGCTGACAGGTTCTCTTTTTTGTCCCAAAGAATTTATTTACGTCTTCCGTCGTATTTTTCTTCACAGTATTTACAGCGGTAGACTTCCTTTTCAGGATCGGTAAGTACAAATATATGATCCAGTCCCTGTTCGATCGAGGTGATGCAGCGAGGGTTTTTGCAGTGGATCACATTGCGGATCTCGTGAGGCAGATGAAGTGCTTTCTTATCTACAATCGCGGAATTCTTAATAATATTTACGGTGATGTTATGATCAATAAAACCGAGAATGTCCAGATCCATAAAGTCGATAGGGCATTCAATCTTCATGATATCTTTCTTTCCCATTTTATTACTTTTTGCATTTTTAATGATCGCAACACAGCAGTCAAGTTTGTCCAGATGCAGATATTTATAGATATCCATGCTTCGTCCTGCCTGAATATGATCCAGAACAAATCCTTCTTCGATACGACCGACAGTTAATGTATTTTTTACCATTGTTATTATCCTCCTAAACTTCAATTCCCAAAAGTGTAAGTATCAGTGCCATACGGATGTAAACACCATATTGTACCTGCTTGAAGTAAGCAGCTCTTGGGTCATTATCTACCTCTGTGGCAATTTCATTTACTCTTGGGAGCGGATGGAGAATATACATATCTTCTTTTGCAAGTTCCATCTTTTTATTATCCAGGATGTAGAAATCTTTCATGCGTACATAATCTTCTTCGTTAAAGAAACGTTCTTTCTGAACACGGGTCATGTAAAGAATGTCCAGATCAGGAAGGGCATCTTCCAGTCGTACTACCTCTTCGTAAGGAATGTTCTGACGATCTAATACATCATTCTTGATATAGCTTGGAAGTTTTAATTCTTCCGGTGAGATCAGAACAAAACGGATACCCGGATAACGTACCAGCGCATGGATCAGAGAGTGTACGGTACGGCCGAATTTCAGATCCCCGCATAATCCGATCGTCATATTGTCAAGACGGCCTTTTAAAGAACGGATCGTGAGCATATCCGTAAGAGTCTGTGTCGGATGCTGATGTCCGCCGTCACCGGCATTGATCACCGGAATCGTAGCATGCTGGCTTGCAACCATAGCAGCCCCTTCTTTTGGGTGGCGCATTGCACAGATGTCTGCGAAGCAGGATATTACACGGATTGTATCTGCTACACTTTCCCCCTTGGAAGCAGAACTTGAATCGGCAGATGAGAAGCCAAGAACGCTGCCGCCAAGATTGATCATGGCTGCTTCATGGCTTAATCTGGTACGTGTACTTGGTTCGTAGAAAAGAGTGGCAAGTTTTTTGCCCTCGCATGCATGTGCATATTTTTCGGGATTGGCTTCAATGTCTTTCGCAATATCCATCAGGTTGTCCAGTTCTTCCACGGAAAAATCCAGTGGACTCAATAAGTGTTTCATGTAAAAACCTCCTGTTTTATAAATAAGTTAATAAATCACTTACGGATTTTCTCTTAGGTGTATCCGGATCGATATCCGGATGCCCGATCGCGATGAGAGCGGCAAGTTCCTGGTCTTCCGGAATCTGTAGCAGATCTGTGATACCGTCTTCATCCCAGATTCCCATAATAACAGTTCCGAGACCGGCATCATGTGCAGCGAGACAAAATGTCTGGCAGGCAGCGCCTACATCGAACATCTGCCAGCGGTCTTCTTTTTTGGTACTGTAAGAACCGTCACGTTCAAAGCCGCAACGCCCTTTTTTGAAAGTAACTGCTATCAGCATCGGTGCCTGCTTTATAATTTTTGCATTGAAATCTGGGGTATAATCGGTAACGATTTTATCAAGAACAGAAGAATCTTCAATTGCTGTATAACGTGTGATCTGGGTGTTTTTCCAGGATGGAGAATAAGATGCCGCCTCGATCACAGATTCTAATGTGGCATGATTTACAGGATCAGGTTTGAATTTGCGAATACTGCGTCTTGTTTTCATACATTCAATTGTATTCATGGTTTTACCTCCGTTTTCAAATCTTTCATACATCATATAATATTTAACATGGATTTTCAATGTCTTGAAATAATTTTTAAAGAAATTTAATCTATGTATTTTTTTGAAATGCTATGATACGGATGGGTAGATTTTATGGAAAGAATGTATTATAATTTAATAGATTTGCAGATTTCCTGCATAATATACATAAAGGAGAGAGTATATGGCATCATTGGAAGAGCTTAGAGCACAGCTTGGCGGTGTAGATGACAAGATCGTAGAACTTTACGAAGAGCGTATGAAACTCTGTAAAGAGATCGGAATCTGTAAGATTGAAAATGGCTATAAGACATTCGACCGTCAGCGTGAAAAAAATACCATTACAGACGTGATGAACAAGGTATCATCCGATATTGATAAAAAGGGCATCGGGGAAGTGTATGAGCAGCTTCTTGCAATCAGCAGAAAGCTGCAGTATAAGCAGCTGGTTGAGGCTGGAGCACTTGGAAGACTGCCATTTATAGGAATTGATTTCCTGGATAAAGATACAGCCAGAGTTGTCTTTCAGGGGACGGAAGGTGCTTACAGTCAGGCTGCTATGGAACATTATTTTGGAAAAGACTGTAATAATTATCATGTACATACGTTCCGGGAAGCAATGGAAGCAATTGAAGAAGGTGCAGCTGACTATGCGGTGCTTCCGATTGAGAATTCGACGGCAGGTGCAGTCAATGAGATTTATGATCTGCTGGTAGAATTTGAAAATTATATTGTCGGAGAGACGATCATTCCGATTAAAAATACGTTGTCCGGATTACCGGGGACAGACATTTCAGAGATTGAACGGGTATATTCCAAGGCAGAAGCATTGATGCAGGCATCACATTTTCTGGGAGAGCATGGTGACTGGCAGCAGATCAGTGTGGCAAATACCGCACTGGCGGCAAAGAAGATTCTGGAAGATCAGGATAAGCGTCATGCGGCAGTGTGCAGTGCGTATGCAGCGTCTGTCTATGGTCTGTCCGTACTTGCAGATGATATCAATGATGAAAAGAATAATTCTACCAGATTTATCGTGATCACCAATCAGAAAGTATTCCTGAAGGATGCAACAAAGATCAGTATCTGCCTGGAACTTCCACATGAAAGTAGTTCTCTTTATCATCTGCTGTCGCATTTTGCATACAATGATCTGAATATGACTAAGATTGAATCAAGACCAATGGAAGGAAAAAGCTGGGAATACCGCTTCTTCATTGATTTTGAGGGAAATCTTGCAGATCCGGCAGTAAAAAATGCAATCCGTGGTTTGCGGGAGGAAAGCAGGAACTTGAGAATTCTTGGAAATTATTAAAAGAAAAAACACAACGTCGAAGTCATCAGGCAGAGGCAGAATGGATATATATTGGAGGAAAGACGATGAGAACAAATGAACTGATGTTATATAAACATATGGAGAACGGACAGATTCTGCAGGATATCACATTCTTGATCGAGAATTATCAGAATGACTATTATAATATGGAAGATATGAAAGGACTGTTATATGATGCAGTCAACGAGATCCTGGAGATGGCAGTCAGCCATGGATTCGAGGGTGATCTCTGGCATAATTATCTGACTTACCTGATGGCAAGCCATGAGAATGCTTACAGTACATCCTGCGAAATTGTCGGATCAGTAGATGGAAGCATCAATCAGGTTGCACTGCACGATTTCGAAATATTCAAAGAATTATTTGATTATGACTTCGCAGATATGGAAAATGTGATGGGCGTTGACTGTATTTCCATGCTGCATGATTATGTGGGAACAAGCGGACACGGAAGTGTGTTCAACCAAAGAATCCGGGACCGTATCTGTGATCTGAGCAAATCACTTGCAAAAGCAGAGACGGCAGAAGAGTTTAAGGCTGTCATAACACAGTTTTACAAGGAATTCGGTGTCGGAAAACTTGGACTTCACAAAGCATTTCGTATCGCACATACAGAAGAGGGTGCATTGATCGAACCAATAACAAAGATCGCACACGTACATCTGGATGATTTGGTAGGATACGAGATCGCCAAGAAAAAATTGATCGATAATACAAAAGCATTTGTTGAAGGAAAGAAAGCAAATAACTGTCTGCTGTTCGGTGATGCGGGAACAGGAAAATCTTCTTCTATCAAAGCAATCCTGAATCAGTATTATGACCAGGGACTGCGTATGATTGAAGTATACAAACATCAGTTCCAGGATCTGAATGATGTGATCGCACAGATTAAGAACCGCAATTACAAATTTATTATTTACATGGACGATCTTTCTTTTGAAGAATTCGAGATTGAATATAAATATCTGAAAGCTGTGATCGAAGGCGGACTGGAAAAGAAGCCTGATAATGTATTGATCTATGCAACTTCAAACAGAAGACATCTGATTCGCGAGACATTCAAAGATAAAGAAGACAGAGATGAAGAACTTCATACAAATGATACCGTTCAGGAAAAACTGTCCCTAGTGGCAAGATTCGGTGTTACGATCTACTTTGGAAAGCCGGATAAGAAACAGTTCCAGGAGATTGTACGTGAACTGGCAAAGAAAAACGGAATTGACATGTCAGACGATGAATTATTCCTAGAAGCAAATAAATGGGAATTAAGTCACGGCGGGTTATCCGGAAGAACTGCCCAGCAGTTTATCGATTATCTGGCCGGAACCAGATAAAATATATGTAATGTAAAAAATGTGCAGAAATTAATCCTGCACATTTTTTATATTTGAAATATCGGAGTCGATGACCAGAGAATAGTTTGTATAGTAAACAACAAATCCCGGTTTTGCCCCATTTGGCTTTTTGACATGTTTTTTCTGGATATAGTCGATCTCCACTTTGTCTGCTCCGCGGTTTTTAGAGTAGTAAGCAGCCAGACGTCCGGCCTCTTCAAAAGTCTGGTCCGGAAGCTCATCTCCGCCGCTTTTGACAATAACGTGGGATCCCGGTGCCCCCTTTGCGTGGAACCACCAGTCATTGCCATTCGCGAAAGAGAAGGTAAGTTCTTCATTCTGAAGATTGTTTTTTCCGACATACATATCATACCCGTCACTGGAAATATAATGCATCGGTTTGCTGGTCAGTTTCACTTTTTTCTTCGTGTGTTTTCTGCGGATATATCCACTTAGCATTAGTTCCTCTTTGATCTGGGCGAGATCGGCTTCGCTCAATGCGATGTCGAGCGCATTGCTGATGGATTCCAGATACTGGATATCATCTGCCGTTTCCCGGATCAGTTCTGTTAATGCTTCAAATGTACGTTTCTGCTTGTTATATTTTGCAAAATAACGCTGCGCATTCTCGCCAGGTGTCTGTGTCGGATCGAGCGGGATGGTAATCTCTTCATTGGTGTAATAATTCAGGGCAGTCAGTTCTTTGGATCCCGGTTCCAGGTTGTAGCCATAAGTATTGATCAGCTCTCCGTAGACTTTGTATTTGTCACGTTTTTCCGTTCCCTTTAGCTGTCTGGACTGCAGATCGTACTTTTTACGGTTCCGTTCCAGTGCCGTCTGGACAACGTGACGGAGATCTGCACTTTTCTGATGGATTCTGGTCAGTGTGTTGCGTGTAGAATAGTACGTATAAAGGACTTCCGAGATAGAAGAATACGCTTTGCTTGTATATCCGTTAAAATGTGTGATTGGAAGGGCACTGAATTCTTTTGGCGCATTTCCGTTATAATAAATGGCTGGCTGAAAGTTTCCCTGTCTGACATCTTCCATGTAATAGGTAAACTGGCGGTACAGATGAGTTAACACATCTTCGGAAAGATCGTGCGCGGTCATGGAAGAGTCTACACCTGCAAGGCAGCAGATCTCTTCGGCAATGACCGGACTGATGCCGGTCATACAGGAATAAACCGCTTTAGACACCGGCATCGGTTTTGCGAGGATTGCGGAAATGAATTCTTCCTGCGTAACGGTCAGAGGATTTTTCTTTGACATCGTGTCCGGAATAAAATAATCGCGTCCCGGTAATACTTCACGTACCGAACTCATCTGTGCAGAGACATGCTTGATACTGTCGATGATGCGTCCGTTTATATCACAGAAAATGATGTTGCTGTGTTTTCCCATGATCTCTATAATTAGTTTTTTCCTGCACAGATCCCCCATCTCATCCAGATGCTCGATATCCAGATGAATGATTCGTTCAAGGGACGGCTGAGAGACGGCGGTGATGCGTCCGCCGCCGATGTGCTTGCGCAGAAGCATACAGAATCCCGGAGCGGTCATCGGACTTGGTTTGTTTTCATTTGTTAAATAAATAAGTGGTAGAGAGGCACTGGCAGAGATATAAAGCCTCTTCTGCCCGCTGTTCCCTTTTATTGTTAAAAGCAGTTCATCGTTTTCCGGCTGCGCAATCTTGGAGATACGTCCACCGACTAAAGTCTTTTCTAATTCCTGAACGACTGCTGCGACTGTGATTCCGTCAAAAGCCATACAAAGACCTTCCTTTCCTTACAGAATTTCATATTTGTCTAGTATAGCATAGTTGACGAACTTTGCCAAATGTCTTATAATAATTGATGGTTTATTTTAAATAATAGATAAGAAGAGGATCATAGCATGATTAAGAGTATGACAGGATTCGGACGCTGCGAAGCGGCTGATGAGAAACGAAAATTCACGGTTGAGATGAAAGGAGTGAATCATCGTTATCTGGATGCAAATATCCGTATGCCGAAGAAGCTTAATTTTTTTGAAAGTGCCATTCGAAGCCTTTTAAAGGAGAGTGTTCATCGTGGAAAGGTGGACATCTTTATTACATATGAAGACTTTTCGGAAAGCCAGGTTTCTTTAAAATATAATGAGACGCTGGCAGCAGAATATCTGGAAAAGTTCAGGATGATGGAAGAAAAATTTTCACTGGAGAATGATATCCGGGTGTCTGCACTGTCACGTTATCCGGAAGTCCTTACGATGGAAGAGAAGATGGACGACGAAGAAGAATTGTGGAAGGGACTGAAGAAAGCACTGGATGGTGCAATTGCCCAGTTCGTACAGACCAGAACCGTAGAGGGAGAGAACCTGAAGACGGATCTGATCGCAAAGTTGGACAGTATGCTTGGACTTGTAGGAATGATCGAAGAACGTGCACCTGAGATTATCGCAGAATACAGGGAAAAGCTGGAAGGAAAAGTAAAAGAACTTCTGGAAGATACACAGATCGATGAGGGGCGTATTGCATCGGAGATTGTAATCTTTGCAGATAAGATCTGTACGGATGAGGAGGTAGTGCGTCTGCGGAGCCATATAGAACATATGAAAGCAACACTCCGGTCTGATGACAGCGGAATCGGACGTAAGCTTGATTTCATTGCACAGGAGATGAACCGTGAGGCCAATACGATTCTTTCGAAAGCGAATGATCTGGAGATTTCAAATATAGGGATCGAACTTAAAACAGAGATTGAGAAAGTCAGAGAACAGATTCAGAATATTGAATAAATAAGATTGTTAAAAGAGGGTATCGAAATGAGAGAGAAAGGAATTCTGATCGTTGTATCAGGTTTTTCGGGTTCCGGTAAGGGAACGATTATGAAAGAACTGTTAAAACAGTATGATAATTATGCATTATCCATTTCTGCAACTACCAGAAATCCACGTCCGGGAGAAAAAGACGGACGGGAGTATTTTTTTAAAACAGTAGAAGATTTTGAAAAAATGATTGCGAAAGAAGAACTGATAGAGTATGCTAGGTACGTGGATAATTACTATGGAACACCGCGTGCATATGTAGAAGAGCAGTTGGATGCCGGAAAAGATGTGATCCTTGAGATAGAAATCCAGGGTGCACTGAAAGTGAAAGAAAAGTTCCCGGACACACTGCTTCTGTTCGTGACACCGCCGAGTGCAGAGGAACTTAAGAACCGCTTGGTAGGCCGTGGTACGGAGACAATGGACGTGATTGAATTCCGCATGAACCGTGCAAAAGAAGAAGCACTGGAGATGGATCGGTATGACTATCTGATCGTAAATGATGACCTGCAGGAATGTGTAGAAGAGATGCATCAGATCATCCAGGGTGAGCACAGAAGAAGTTTCCGTAACGCTGAATTTATAGAGCATATGAAAGAAGAATTGAAAGGAGAATAAGTGTATGTTACATCCATCTTACACAGACTTAATGAAAGTAGTAAATAAAGACGTAGAAGAGGGCGAAACAAAAGTAGTTAACAGCCGTTACTCTATCGTTATGGCTACAGCAAAGAGAGCAAGAGAGATCATTGACGGATCTATGCCGCTTGTTGATGCAAAGATGGGCGAAAAGCCGCTGTCTATTGCAATCGATGAGATGAATCAGGGAAAGATGACGATCATCGCACAGGACGAAGAGGAAGAAGAGAACTAGAACCTGACGCAGATGATTTTTCAGACAATCTGACGGCTTATATATAAGGGCAGATGCCGTAAGGTGTCTGCCCTTCTTGGACTATATGGTAAGAGGTCGAAAATATTGTCTGAAGATAGTAAAAAGAATCCAAAAAAGCAAAATAAAGGAGAAACGAATGAATATATTTTTCGTATCGCTTGGCTGCGATAAGAATCTGGTGGATTCGGAAGTGATGTTGGGACTTCTGGATGCAAAAGGATACCAGATTGTTGATGATGAGACGCAGGCAGATGTTATGGTGATCAATACCTGCTGCTTTATCCATGATGCAAAAGAAGAAAGTATCCAGACGATTCTGGATATGGCAAGTTATAAGGAAGATGGAAGACTGAAGGCACTGGTGGTAACCGGATGCCTGGCACAAAGATATAAGCAGGAGATCATTGATGAGATCCCGGAAGTAGATGTAGTGCTTGGAACAACTTCTTATGATAAAATTGTGGAAGCGGTAGAAGAAGCACTGGAAGGAAAATCAGAAGTAGCACTTGCCGACATTGATGCACTGCCGCTTCCTGAGACAAAAAGACTTGTGACAACCGGAGGGCATTATGCATATCTGAAGATTGCAGAGGGCTGTGATAAGCATTGTACATATTGTATCATCCCAAAAGTCCGTGGCAATTACCGGAGTGTACCGATGGAACGCCTGATAAAAGAAGCGCAGGAACTGGCTGATCAGGGGGTGAAAGAACTGATTCTGGTTGCGCAGGAAACAACGGTATACGGACAGGATATTTATGGAGAAAAATCCCTGCATAAACTTTTAAAAGAACTGTGTCAGATCAAGGGAATCCGCTGGATCCGTCTTCTGTATTGCTATCCGGAAGAGATTGATGATAATCTGATCCGTGTGATGAAAGAAGAACCGAAGATCTGTCATTATCTGGATCTTCCGATCCAGCATGCAAGTGATGATATTTTAAAGAGGATGGGAAGAAGAACCTCCAAACAGCAGTTGATTGATACGATCAGCAGGCTGAGAGAAGAGATCCCGGACATTGCACTGCGTACAACACTGATCACCGGTTTCCCGGGAGAAACGCAGGAACAGCATGAAGAAGTGATGGAATTCGTGGATGAGATGGAATTTGAAAGACTGGGTGTATTTACTTATTCGCCGGAGGAAGATACCCCGGCAGCAACCATGCCGGATCAGATTGATGAGGCAGTAAAAAAAGACCGTCAGGCAGATATCATGGAACTCCAGCAGGAGATCGTATTTGATCAGGCAGAAGATATGATCGGAAGAGAAGTTCTGGTGATGATCGAAGGAAAAGTTGCCGATGAGAATGCATATGTCGGAAGAACTTACCGCGACGCGCCGAATGTAGATGGTTTGATTTTTGTAAATACAGATGAAGAGCTGATGACCGGTGATTTTGCAAAAGTGAAAGTTACCGGAGCGGCGGAATATGATTTGATAGGAGAGTTGATGTAATGAATTTACCAAATAAGCTAACTGTTTTAAGAGTAATTATGGTTCCGTTTTTCGTATTTTTCATGCTGACAGGTGTGGGCGGAGCTGCAAACAAATGGATTGCACTGATCATTTTCTGTGTGGCAAGCCTAACAGATATGCTGGATGGAAAAATCGCAAGGGCAAGAAATCTTGTGACAAATTTCGGAAAGTTTATGGATCCACTGGCAGACAAACTGCTGGTATGTTCTGCCATGATCTGTATGATCCCGCTTGGAAAGCTTCAGGCATGGTTTGTAATCGTCATTATTGCAAGAGAGTTTATCATTAGTGGTTTTCGTTTGGTAGCGGCAGACAATGATATTGTAATTGCAGCAAGCTATTGGGGAAAATTTAAAACAGTATCCCAGATGTTCATGCTGATCCTTCTGATCGCAGATCTGGGCGGTGTGTTTAATGTGATCGCACAGGTGCTGATCTGGGTATCGCTGGTGCTTACGATCGTATCACTGGTTGATTATATTGCTAAAAATGTACAGGTACTGACGCATGGCGGCATGTAAAAAAATGTGCTAAAAAAACAGAAAATTCTGCGTAAAAATGTAGAGAAAAATCAATTGACGAATGTTGGAATATATGAGAAAATAATGTCAAGTATGGATGTTAAAGAGATAACAAACCCTACGATAAGCAAACTTACATAGTTGAAAGGAGTTTTAAAATGATTTATTCACAGGAAGTAGAAATGATGTGTCCGGT
>CAKRCY010000010.1:0-47110 GCA_934309195.1 uncultured Dorea sp. | reverse complement strand
CTTCCAAAATTCAAAGAACTGGCGAAAGAATATTTCTAGGAGAGCAGCATGAAAGCATTTGAAAAGAACATTCGAAAAGTAGAACCTTATGTGCCGGGCGAACAGCCGCAGCGCAAAGTGATCAAGTTAAATACAAATGAGAACCCATACGCACCGGCACCGGGCGTGACAAAAGCTCTGGAGGAGATGAATACAGACCGTCTGCGTCTGTATCCGGATCCGACGGCAGCACCGCTTGTGAATGCACTGGCTGATTTTTATCATGTAAATCCGGATCAGGTATTTGTAGGAGTTGGATCGGATGATGTATTATCCATGTGTTTCCTGACATTTTTCAACTCAGAGAAACCAGTCTTTTTCCCGGATATCACCTATTCTTTCTATAAGGTATGGGCGGATCTGTATCGCATTCCGTATGAATGCCAGAAGTTAGATGAGAACTTCAAGATCGTAAAAGAAGATTACTACAAGGAAAATGGTGGTGTGATCTTCCCGAATCCGAATGCACCGACAGGGCTTTATGAAGATCTGGCTGACGTAGAAGATATTATCGCACATAATCAGGATGTGATCGTAATTGTAGATGAAGCATATGTTGATTTTGCCGGACGTTCTGCGCTGGAACTGATTGACAAATATGAGAATCTGATTATTGTACAGACATTTTCAAAAGCAAGATCAATGGCAGGAATGCGTATCGGTTATGCAATCAGTAATCCGACTTTGATCAAATACCTGAATGATGCAAAATATTCTTTCAACTCTTATACTATGAACCAGACATCACTGGTATGCGGTGTGGAAGCGGTAAAGGATCAGGCATATTTTGAAGCGTGTGTGAATAAGATTATCGAGACACGTGAATGGACAAAAGAAGAATTAAAGAATCTTGGATTCCGCTGCCTGGATTCCAAATCGAACTTTATCTTTGCCATGCATCCGGATTATGATGCAAAAGAATTATTTGAAGCACTGAAAGAGAATGATATCTATGTGCGCTTCTGGGGCAGTGAGAGAATCGAACAGTATATGCGTATCACTGTAGGAACCAGAGAAGAGATGGAAGCAATGTTTGCGTTCCTGAAAAAATATATGAATAAATAAGAGGAGTTTCTTATGACCAATACATTAATACATGGAATTATTGATGCATTAAGCGGAAGTGTAAGTAAAGAGGTAATTGTATTTCTGATTTCCATGATTCCGATCCTGGAACTTCGTGGTGCACTTCTGGTTGCGGGACCGATCCTCGGGGTCAAGGTGTCAACAGCAATTCCACTGTGCATTATCGGAAATATTATTCCGGTTCCATTTATTCTGCTTCTGATCACACCGGTATTTAACTGGATGAAGGGAACGAAGACATTCAAGCCGCTCGTGGATAAACTGGAGAACAGAGCCATGAGCCGGAAGGACCAGATTGAGAAATATGAGTTCTGGGGGCTGGTACTTTTTGTAGGAATTCCGCTTCCGGGAACAGGAGCATGGACAGGTTCTCTGATCGCAGCACTTCTGGGAATGAAGTTTAAGAAAGCGTTCCCGGCAGTGATCGTTGGAATCTGTATGGCAACTGTAATTATGTGGTTTATATCGTATGTGCTTCTTGGCGGGGTACATCTGTTAGGATAAAATAAGGAAAATCTATCACAGATCCATGCATCGGATGGGAAGATACCGAAAAGCTGATCTATAAAATTGCCGAAGAATGTTAAAGAAAATGAAGAAAGCCACATGGAAAGTTTTGGCGGAAACTTTTCATGTGGCTTTCTTACAAAACGCTATCAAGAGAGGGTTCGTGGGAGGGGTAGTACCGTCCAAACACGAACATTTTGCGAAATCGTTGTTTCACATAGTAAAATAATACATCAGATAACTGTATTATTTGTTATTATTTTATCAATCGTTTTTGAATTCGTAAATAGGCAAAGTGACAAAAAAATAACAAAGTTTTCTGCGAGAATTGGTAAAAATGCACTTTGAACGCTTGTGGGTTTAAAAATAACGAATTTTATGCTAAAATATGAAACAAATATTAGAATCAGGATAAGGAGTATTGTATATGGAAAAGATATATGATGTAACGGCACTTGGAGAAATGTTGATTGACTTTGCAGTGAACGGAGCAAGTGATCAGGGGAATCAGTTGTTTGAGGCGTGCCCGGGCGGAGCACCATGTAACGTGCTGGCAATGCTGAACAAGCTTGAGAGAAAGACCGCTTTTATCGGAAAAGTCGGAGAAGACCAGTTTGGAAAACTCTTAAAAGATACGATTGATACACTTGGAATCGAGACAAAGGGACTTGTATTGGACAAGGATGTACACACTACACTTGCATTTGTACATACATTCCCGGATGGAGACAGAGAATTTTCGTTCTATCGTAAGCCAGGAGCAGATATGATGCTTGGTGAAGATGAGGTTGATTATGATCTGATCCGTCAGTCTAAAGTATTCCATTTCGGAACACTTTCGATGACAGATGAGCCGGTAAAGAGTGCTACAAAGAAAGCTCTGGAAGTAGCAAAAGAAGCAGGATGTCTGATTACATTTGATCCGAACTTACGTCCACCGCTCTGGGATTCTCTGGATGATGCGAAGGCACAGATGGAATATGGATTTGAACGCTGCGACGTATTAAAGATATCTGATAATGAGATTCAGTTTGTATCCGGTATGGAAGACTATGACGATGGAATTCATTATCTTCAGGAAAAATATCAGATTCCATTGATTTTCCTTACAATGGGAAAAGAGGGAAGCCGTGCTTACTATAAAGATTTACGTGTAGAGCAGCCGGGATTCAAAGTGAAAGCAATTGAGACAACGGGAGCAGGAGATACATTCTGTGGCTGCGCGATCAATGGTGTGCTGACATACGGTCTGGATGGACTGGACGAAGAAAAATTAAAAGAGATTCTGACATATGCCAATGCCGGTGCAGCACTGAGCACAATGAAAAAGGGTGCGATCCGTTCTATGCCGGAACCGGAAAATATTAAGGAACTGATCGGGGAATAACAAAATTATGAGATTACGCAGAATGCTGGCCGTATGGGCAGCAAAGATAAGTGAAAAAGCAAGTGTACACATCTTTCACCGCCAGGGAGTGACCTGGGCGGGAAAGATTGCGTTAAAAATTGATCCGTCAATCCTGCGGGAACTGGCGGGACAGGTGAGAAAAGATATTTTTATCGTATGTGGTACGAATGGGAAAACGACCACGAATAACATGCTCTGTGCAGCGATTGAAAAGGAAGGATATAAAGTCATCTGTAATCATACGGGATCGAATATGTTAAATGGTGTGGTAGCAGCTTTCGTACTTGGTGCCGGGATCGGAGGAAATCTGGATGCGGATTATGCCTGTATCGAGATCGATGAAGCATCGACAAGAAGAGTGTTCCCGCATTTTAAGCCGGATTATATGGTGCTGACGAATCTGTTCCGGGATCAGCTTGACCGCTATGGAGAGATTGATATTACCATGAATATCCTGAAAGAGGTGATGCAAAGCGCACCGGAGATGAAAGTGATCGTTAACGGAGATGATGCATTGTCTGCCTATCTGGCGCAGGAAAGCGGCAATCCATATGTTACTTATGGAATCAGTGAGCAGGTTGTGGATGATAAAGATTCGCATGAGATCAGAGAAGGACGGTTTTGCAAAAAATGCGGGGCCCCACTGAAATATAATTTTTATCACTACAGCCAGCTCGGTGATTATGCATGTACGGGCTGTGATTTTAAGAGACCGGAGATTGATTACGATGCGGCTGATGTAGCGGTCAGTGACCATCTGGCATTTACGGTGGACGGAAAACGTCTGGAAGCAAATTATAAAGGTTTCTACAATGTATATAATATTCTGGCAGCTTATGCGGCCGGAAAGACAGGCGGACTTGGCCTGGAACATTTCCAGGATATGCTTACAGATTTTAATCCGGAAAACGGACGAATGGAGCAGTTTGAGGTAAAAGGGACGAAGATCGTGCTGAACCTTGCGAAAAATCCGGCGGGATTCAATCAGAATATTTCTGCGGTCATGCAGGATGATTCTATGAAGGATGTGATCATTGTGATCAATGACAATGCGCAGGACGGAACGGATATCTCATGGCTCTGGGATGTGGATTTTGACAGATTCAAAGGTGCCAATATCAATTCTATTACGGTTAGCGGTATCCGTTGTCAGGATATGAGACTCCGTATGAAATATGTGGATATTCCATCTATGCTGGAATCTGACGTGGAGAAAGCCATTCGGGAACGAGTGGAAAATGGCTGCGGTAATCTGTATGTACTGGTAAATTACACAGCCTTGTTCAGTACCAGAAATGTATTGAAAAAGATGGAGGGAGAAAGATAATGGATACAAAGGATATGAAACTTACGATTGGTCATCTGTATCCGGATCTTTTGAATCTGTATGGTGACAGAGGAAATATTGCCTGCCTGATGAAACGTTGTATCTGGCGTGGAATCGAAGCGGAGACGATTGAATTTAATACAGGAGACCAGATTGACTTTTCGAAGCTGGATATCGTTCTGTTGGGAGGCGGTTCAGACCGGGAACAGGCGATCGTATGTAAAAGTCTGCTGGAGATCCAGAGTGAATTCAAAGATTATGTAGAAGACGGCGGTGTAGTCATCGCAGTGTGCGGCGGCTATCAGCTTCTGGGAAAATATTATAAAACAGATGACGGAATGATCGAAGGCCTGAATCTGGTGGATATTTATACGGAACAGGAAGAGGGACGTCTGATCGATAATATCGTTCTGGACAGTGAACTTGCAGACATGCCGGTAGTAGGATTTGAAAATCATGGTGGAAGAACTTATCTGAATGGAAATAAACCGTTCGGAAAGGTTCTGTACGGAGCCGGAAATGATGGTAAAAGCGGTTATGAAGGTGTTGTATATAAGAATGTGATCGGAACCTATCTGCATGGCCCGCTGCTTCCGAAGAATCCACAGATCAGTGATTATCTGATCAGAAAAGCACTGGAAAGAAAGTACGGTGGAGAAGTGATTCTTACTCCACTGGATGACAGCCAGGAAAAAGAAGCAAATGATTATATTTATCACCGCTTTGTAAAGGAATAGGAACTGTCCGGCAAAAAGCGTCAGTTTTTCAAAGGAAAGCTGACGCTTTTTGTTTTTTGCGGTATTGTGCGGATAAAAAAGAAAAGGAGACAGTAAAAATGCGTGTGGAACGTTTTAAAATGGAAAGAGAAGGTCTGGTGACAGAAGGACAGGAAGTAGAGATCAGTGAAAGAAGTGCCGTTACCGGTCAATATACATATCTGGTCGAACCATCCATCGCTATGTCAGGAATCTACCGTACCAGGCAGCGGATCAGAGCAAGAAAAGGAAGGATCCGGAAGATTGAACAGACGGACAGGGGATTCTATCTGCTTGTGGAGATTGACGAGTAAAGGGAAGAAGAAACAAAAGACCTGTCGTTGACACGGAAGAAAAAAGCACATATAATTTATAATAGCGGGAATGATAAAAGACACAATAAAAAAGAAGGGAAACGGATAGATGATAGAAAAAAATGATGAGGCAAAAAGAAGTAAGATATGGACAGTCGTTACGTCTGTTACATCCGTCCTGATTATAATCGTAGCAATATTTCTTCTGATGAAGATGTTCATGGGGAATCCGTTGGAAGGTTCCTGGACGGATGAGGACGGTAATATGAATCTGAAGATCAGCCGTGATGGTCAGATGACGGTAACAATTCCGGCATCGGGAGAAGGAAAAGATACAGAAGTTCCGATGACATATACGATGAATAAAGAATCCAAGACGATTTCTATACAGCAGGACGATGCAGAGATTCAGAAAATTGCAGAAAAGTCGGATGGCCAGTATACAACAGAGACTTTGAAAAATGCAGTACAATCCATAGGAACGACATTTGAATATAGTATTGATGACGGAACGCTGACATTGACAGAGCGTGAATATGGAGAACAGATGATGTTCAATAAGAATTAAAAATGACAGCCCCTCTATATGTATGGTATAGAGGGGCATTTGTTACTATAGGGACAGATGCAGATACAGAAGAAAGAAAAAGAAGTTTATATATCATAAAAACGGAGGAAAAAGGATGGAAGACTACAGAAATAAAACGAAAAAAGTACAGATCGGTAATGTATGCATCGGAGGCGGGGAGCGGATCGCGATCCAGTCTATGACAAACACGAAAACGGAAGACGTGGAAGCCTGTGTGGCACAGATCTTAAAGCTTGAAAAAGCAGGATGCGACATTATCCGGGTAGCGGTTCCGACGATGGAAGCAGCGGAGAGTATCCGTAAGATCAAAGAGCAGATACATATTCCGCTGGTAGCCGATATTCATTTTGACTACCGTCTTGCGATTGCAGCAATTGAGAACGGAGCAGATAAGATCCGTATCAATCCGGGCAATATCGGGGATGAAAAAAGAGTCCGTGCAGTGGTAGAAAAAGCAAAAGAATATAATATACCGATCCGTGTCGGAGTTAACAGCGGTTCACTGGAGAAACATCTGGTAGAAAAATATCATGGTGTAACGGCAGAAGGTCTGGTAGAAAGTGCACTGGATAAAGTACATATGATCGAAGAAATGGGATATGACAATCTGGTTGTCAGTATCAAATCATCGGACGTTATGATGTGTGTAAAAGCACATGAACTTCTGGCACCGGTATGCCCGTATCCGTTACATGTCGGAATTACAGAATCCGGAACGCTGCTTGCCGGTAATATCAAATCTTCCATCGGACTGGGACTGATCTTAAGCCAGGGAATCGGTGATACGATCCGTGTATCGCTGACCGGAGATCCGGTAGAAGAGATCAAATCTGCAAAACTGATCTTAAAGACGCTGGGGCTTCGGAAAGGCGGGATCGAAGTAGTATCCTGCCCGACCTGTGGAAGGACCAAGATTGATCTGATCGGACTTGCAAATAAAGTAGAAGAGATGGTGGCAGATATCCCGCTGGATATCAAGGTGGCTGTTATGGGCTGCGTGGTCAACGGACCGGGAGAAGCAAAAGAAGCAGATATCGGAATCGCCGGCGGGATCGGAGAAGGTCTTCTGATCAAGAAAGGTGAGGTCGTGAAGAAAGTAAAAGAAGACGAATTATTGGAGACATTGAGACAGGAGTTGTTACACTGGAATGAGTAAGCCGTTTTTTGAGGTATTTCCGACATTAAAAGTAAAAGATAATATTCAGATGATGTTTCAGGGAGTAGAAGTGACGAAAGTTTCTACAAATTCAACGAGAGACTTCATCCGTGTCAGTATTTACAGCAGACATCTGATCCAGAAAAAGGATATATATGAAGTAGAGCGTATGCTGAAGCAGCAGTTATTTGCCAGAAGCCATATTCAGGTGACGGTGAGGGAGCAGTATGATCTGTCAGAACAGTATACACCGGAGAATCTGATGAATGAATACTACGACAGTTTTCTGCTGGAACTGGATCAGAAGAGCGTCGTAGAGCGGAACATGCTCCAGAATGCCAGTTATGAATTTGAGAATGGTAACATTCTCTGCCTGACACTGACGGATACGATTGTTGCACAGGGAAAGAAAGACTCTCTGTCGGAGTATCTGACAGGCGTATTTGCAGACCGTTTTCAACGGCCGGTAGAGATACGGGTCCTGTATGAAAAGGCAAAAGACAGTAAGTTAAAATATAACGAAGCCAAATTAGAACAGGAAGTAGAGGCAATCCGCGAACAGTCTGAGGCTGTCAAGGCAAAGAAAGCACAGGCACAGGAACAGAAAGAAGAGAAAAAAGAGGAAAAAAGTGCGGCAAAAAGTACTTCCGGTGGAGAAAATAGCAATAAAAGCAGTGTTAAGAGTTCCAAATCATTTGGAAAAGGCGGCTATTCGTTTGTACGCAAGGCTACGGATGATCCGAACCTGATCTACGGACGTGACTTTGACGATGAGACGATCGAACTGCAGAATGTGTTAGGCGAGATGGGTGAGATCACAATCCGCGGAAAAGTCATCAGTATGGAGACCAGAGAGATCCGTAATGAAAAGACGATCATTATGTTCGCGGTTACAGACTTTACGGATTCGATCATGGTGAAAATGTTCGTGCGGAACGACCAGCTTGCGGATATTCTGGGAGATATCAAGAACGGTGCATTCCTGAAATTAAAAGGTGTGACAACGGTGGACCGTTTTGATTCGGAACTGAATATCCAGTCGGTAGTCGGAATCAAGAAGATCAGTGACTTTACAGAGTCGAGAGTGGATACCGCACCGGAGAAACGAGTGGAGCTTCACTGCCATACCAAGATGAGCGATATGGATGCGGTAACGGACGTCACAACACTTCTAAAGCAGGCGCATGACTGGGGACATCCGGCGATGGCGGTCACGGATCATGGTGTGGTTCAGGCATTCACGGATGCCAATCATTATATTGAGTCGCTGGACAAGGACGATCCGTTCAAAGTTATCTATGGTGTGGAAGGATATCTGGTAGATGACCTGACCGATGTAGCGGTAAATGAAAAAGGACAGTCGCTGGATGATACGTATGTAGTCTTCGACCTGGAGACAACCGGGTTCAGCCCGATCAAGGATAAGATCATCGAGATCGGTGCGGTGAAAGTAGAACATGGCGAGATCACGGACAAGTTCAGTACATTTGTCAATCCGAAAGTGCCGATCCCGTTCCAGATCACACAGCTTACCAGCATTACCGACCAGATGGTTATGGGGGCGCCGGATATTGAGACGGTTCTTCCGCAATTTCTGGAGTTCATAGGAGATGCGGCACTGGTCGCACACAATGCCTCTTTTGATGTAAGTTTTATTGAACAGAACTGCAGATATCAGGATATCCAGCCGGATTTCACATCGGTGGATACGGTGTCGATGGCGCGTATCCTTCTGCCGACGTTGTCAAAGTATAAGCTGAATGTGGTGGCAAATGCACTGCATATTTCGCTGGAAAACCACCACCGGGCGGTCGATGACGCCGGGGCAACGGCTGAAATCTTTGTAAAATTTGTGGAAATGTTAAAGGACAGAGGAATCTATGATCTGGTGAAGCTGAACCAGTTTGGCGAAAACAATGCAGATGCTGTCCGGAAACTTCCGTCATACCATGTGATCATTCTGGCACTGAATGAAGTGGGACGTGTGAATCTGTATACCCTGATCTCGATGTCCCATCTGAAATACTATGCAAGAAGACCAAGAATTCCAAAGAGCGAACTGTCAAAATACAGAGAAGGACTTATGGTGGGAAGCGCCTGTGAGGCGGGAGAACTTTATCAGGCAATCCTGAATGAAAAATCAGAAGAACGGATTGCAAAGATCGTAAACTTCTATGATTATCTGGAAATCCAGCCGCTTGGCAACAACCAGTTCATGATCGAGAGCCCGAAGATCACGAAGGTACAGAACGAGGAAGACTTAAAAGAGATCAACCGGAGAATCGTGGCACTTGGCGAACGGTTCAATAAGCCGGTTGTCGGAACCTGTGACGTGCATTTCATGAATCCGGAGGATGAGGTATACAGAAGGATCATCATGGCAGGAAAGGGATTCGGTGATGCAGACAGTCAGCCGCCACTGTATCTTCGGACTACGGATGAGATGCTGGAGGAATTCGAATACCTGGGCTCCGCGAAGGCAAGAGAGATTGTCATCGAGAATCCGGTGAAGATTGCCGGAATGGTGGAAAAGATCACACCGGTGCGTCCGGACAAGTGTCCGCCGGTCATCCCGGATTCGGACAAGATGCTGCGTGACATCTGTTATAACAAGGCGCATTCGATGTACGGGGAGAATCTTCCGGAGATCGTTACCGAGCGTCTGGAACGAGAACTGAACTCCATCATATCCAACGGATTCGCCGTTATGTATATCATTGCACAGAAACTGGTGTGGAAGTCGGTGGAGGACGGATATCTGGTAGGATCCCGTGGCTCCGTAGGGTCTTCCTTTGTAGCGACCATGGCCGGGATCACAGAGGTTAACCCGTTAAGTCCTCATTATTATTGTAAAAAATGTCATTACAGCGACTTTGATTCGGAAGAAGTCAGGAAGTTTGCCGGAGGCTGCGGATGGGATATGCCGGACCGGACCTGTCCGGTGTGCGGAGAGAAGCTTACAAAAGACGGCTTCGACATCCCGTTCGAGACTTTCCTTGGATTTAAAGGAAACAAAGAGCCGGATATCGACCTGAACTTCTCGGGAGATTATCAGAGTAATGCGCATAAATATACAGAAGTCATCTTTGGTGCGGGACAGACTTTCCGAGCCGGAACGGTTGGTACACTGGCGGATAAGACAGCATTCGGTTATGTCAAGAATTATTATGAAGAACACGGACAGGGCAAGAGGAAATGTGAGATCGACCGTATCGTACAGGGATGTACGGGAATCCGGCGAAGCACCGGACAGCATCCTGGAGGAATTATCGTACTTCCGCTGGGAGAAGAGATCAACTCCTTTACACCGGTACAGCATCCGGCGAATGACATGACGACCGATATCGTCACCACACATTTCGATTACCATTCGATCGATCACAACCTGTTAAAGCTTGATATTCTCGGACATGATGATCCGACCATGATCAAGACGCTGGAGGAATACATCAGCTCTCCGGCGATGGACAATGAATATAATGAGACGGATAACCGTTTTGATGCAACCAAGATCCCACTGGATGATCAGGGGGTGATTTCGCTGTTCCATGATACATCTGCACTTGGAATTAAACCGGATGATATCGGCGGATGTCCGGTCGGATGTCTGGGAATCCCGGAATTTGGAACAGACTTTGTTATACAGATGGTCGTGGATACGAAACCGAATACAATATCGGATCTGATCCGTATATCCGGTCTGTCACATGGAACAGACGTATGGCTGAATAATGCCCAGGAACTGATCCGGAGTGGTAAGGCAACGATTTCTACGGCAATCTGTACCCGAGATGATATCATGACGTATCTGATCAACAAGGGAATGGACAGCGAGGAATCCTTTACTATTATGGAGCGTGTCCGTAAGGGAACGGTTGCCAAAGGAAAATGTAAGGAATGGCCGGAGTTCAAAAAAGACATGGCTGAGCACAATGTACCGGACTGGTATGTCTGGTCCTGTGAGCAGATCAAGTACATGTTCCCGAAGGCGCATGCGGCGGCGTATGTCATGATGGCATACCGTATCGCATACTGTAAGATCAACTATCCACTTGCATATTACGGAGCATATTTCGGAATCCGTGCGGACGCATTCTCCTATGAGATCATGTGTCAGGGGAAGGAAAAGCTTCAATACTATATCGATGATTACAATCGTCGTTCTGCGACACTCAGCAAAAAAGAACAGGACACGATGAAGGATATGAAGATCGTTCAGGAGATGTATGCAAGAGGATTCGAGTTTGAACCACTGAATATCTATAAAGCACAGGCAACAAAGTTCCTGATCGTAAACGGAAAACTGATGCCGCCGCTTTCCAGCATCGACGGCATGGGAGAGAAGGCTGCCGAGGCAGTTGCAGAAGCCTCCAAAGACGGAACATATCTGTCACTGGATGATTTCAGACAGAGAACAAAGGCAAGTAAGACAGTCATTGATACAATGGTCGATCTGGGAATCCTTGCGGACCTTCCGGCATCGAACCAGTTGTCATTATTTGATTTTTAGGAGAGATATGACAGATGGGAAGAATGAAACAATCACAGATTACATACTGGTGTCATGAGATCATCCGTTCACAGGCAGAAAAAGGTGGATATTATATCGATGCAACCATGGGGAAGGGGAATGATACCCTGTTCCTGTGTGAGCTTGCCGGAGATAAAGGAAAAGTACTTGCATTCGATATTCAACAGGAAGCACTGGATGCAACGCGGGAATTATTAAGGACACATGAAAAAGAACCGCAGGCGGAACTGATCCTGGACGGGCATGAGCATATGGACCGGTATGCAGAAGAAGAGAGTGCAGACGTGATCTGCTTTAATTTCGGATATCTTCCGGGCGGAGATCATAAGCTTGCAACCACATACAGGACCAGCATTGAGGCAATCAGAAAAGGACTTGGCATATTGAAACACGGTGGTATGATGAGTCTGTGCATTTACAGCGGCGGAGATACCGGATTTGAAGAAAAAGAGAAGATTCTTGAATACATAAAAGCACTTCCGGGAAGAGACTATACCGTAATCATAAATGAATACTATAACCGGAAGAACTGTCCGCCGATGCCGGTATTTATATTTAAAGAGTAATCCGGAAGCAAAAGAAACGCAGATAGAAAAATTTAGAATTTGCCAAATCAATGCTTTAACTTGTGAAAGTATTGTGTTATACTATTACAAGGTGGCGTAAACGGAATGCCGCTTACACGAAAGGATGGAAAAGAAGTATGTCAGAAAAAGTAATTATGCTTGGAAACGAGGCAATTGCCAGAGGTGCATATGAGGCCGGAGTAAAGGTATCGGCAGCATATCCTGGTACGCCTAGTACAGAGATCAGTGAGAACCTGGTCAAATATAAAGACAGTTTATACTGCGAATGGTCACCAAATGAAAAAGTCGCAACAGAAGTAGCAATCGGTGCCTCCGTATCAGGAGTACGTGCCATGTCCTGTATGAAGCATGTAGGATTTAACGTGGCAGCGGATCCTACATATACCGTATCTTACATGGGAGTCAACGGAGGACTTGTAATTGTTGTTGCAGATGATCCGGGACTTTACAGCTCTCAGAACGAACAGGATACAAGAATGGTCGCACGCGCGGCACAGCTTCCGGTGATCGAACCGTCAGACAGCGCAGAGGCAAAAGAATTCATTAAGATTGCATTTGACTTAAGTGAACAGTTTGACCGCCCGTTTGTATACCGTACGACTACAAGACTTGCACATTCACAGGGACTTGTGGAGCTGAATGAGCGAAAAGAAATCGAAGACAAACCATATGAGAAGAATATCCGCAAGAATGTCATGATGCCGGGAAATGCAAAACTCCGTCACGTAGAGATCGAAAAACGGAATCAGGAACTGGCAGAGGCAGCAAATACACTTCCGATCAACAGAGTTGAGATGAACGATACCAAGATCGGCGTGATCACAAGTGGAATTCCTTATCAGTATGTAAAAGAAGCACTTCCGGAAGCATCTGTATTAAAACTTGGAATGGTGAATCCGCTTCCGAGAAAGCTTATCGAAGACTTTGCTTCGAAAGTAGATACCTTGTATGTTGTAGAAGAACTGGATCCTGTCATTGAAACACAGGTAAAATCCTGGGGAATCAAGGCGATCGGTAAAGAAATCTTCACGGTACAGGGAGAGTACAGTGCGAATATGCTCCGTCAGGCAATCCTGAAAGAAGAGCTGGACATCAGCAAACCAGCAGAAGCACCTGGAAGACCACCAATCTTATGTCCTGGATGTCCACACAGAGGCGTGTATTATGTACTGAACAAGTTGAAGATACATGCAGCAGGTGATATTGGATGTTATACACTGGGAGCAGTTGCACCACTGAGTGTTGTGGATACAACAATCTGTATGGGCGCAAGCATCTCAAGCCTTCATGGTATGGAAAAAGCCAAAGGAAAAGAATATATCAAGAACTGGGTAGCAGTGATCGGTGATTCTACATTCTTACATACCGGCGTTAATTCTCTTATGAATATGATGTACAACAAGGCAACCGGAACAGTCCTCATCTTAGATAACTCTACAACCGGTATGACCGGTCATCAGGATCATGCAGCAACAGGAAAGACTCTTCAGGGAGATCCGACTTATGCAATCGATATTCCTGCTTTGTGCCGTGCAATCGGTGTGAAGAATGTTGTGGAAGTCAACGCAAGAGATATCCAGGCAGTAGAGAAAGCGGTGAAAGAGGAAATCGCAAAAGATGAAGTATCTGTGATCATTACAAAGACACCTTGCGTTCTTTTGGATAAATCGAAGAAACCGTTGTATCAGACACACACAGACAAATGCAAAAAATGCGGAATGTGTATGAAACCGGGATGTCCGGCTATGACAAAGAATGCAGACGGTACCGTTTCTATCGATGATACAATGTGTACAGGATGCGGACTTTGTGCAAGCCTGTGTAAATTCGACGCAATTGAGTTAGTAAAGGAAGGTGACAGATAATGGCAGCAAAGAATATTATGATCGTCGGAGTCGGCGGACAGGGAACACTGCTTACGAGCAGAATCTTGGGAGGACTTGCTATTGCCGGCGGATATGATGTAAAACTTTCCGAAGTACATGGAATGGCCCAGCGCGGCGGAAGTGTTGTAACATTTGTCAGATATGGAGATAAAGTGGCAGAACCGATCGTAGAAGAGGGACAGGCAGATGTGATCATCGCATTCGAACGTCTGGAAGCACTCAGATATGCACATTTCCTGAAAAAGGACGGTGCACTGATCATCAATGACTGGAGAATCGATCCGATGCCGGTTGTGATCGGGGCAGCACATTATCCGGAAAATATTATTGAGACACTCGGGGAAGAGCATAAAGTCTATACAGTAAATGCAACAGAAGAAGCAAAGAAGATCGGTAATCCAAGAGTGTTCAACCTGATCGTGCTCGGTGTAGCGGCTCAGCATATGGACTTTACAAAAGAACAGTGGTACGAAGTGATTGAAAAGACAGTTCCTCCGAAAACCATTGAGATTAATAAAAAAGCATTTGACGTTGGCTATCATTTATAAGGAGGTACAGAACAGGTTATGGCAAGAGTAGCACTGAAAGACTGGAAAGAACAGATCAGAGATCCGAAGATTGAGTGTATGAGCAGAGATGAGATGACTGCACTGCAGAGTGATCGTCTGGTGAAACAGGTAAAAAATGTATACGAGAATGTAGAATTTTACCGTAAGAAAATGGATGATATAGGAGTAGAACCAGGGGATATCAAAGGGATTGAGGATATCGGTAAGCTTCCGTTTACGACGAAAGAGGACTTAAGAGCGAATTATCCGTTTGGCCTTCTGGCTGTTCCAAAAGAAAAGATTGTCAGGGTTCAGGGAACATCGGGAACAACCGGAAAGCTTACCCTTGCTTCTTATACACAGAAAGATGTAGATGTATGGGGCGAGTGTGTGGCCAGAGGTCTTACGATGGCAGGACTTACAGCAGAAGACCGCATTCATATCTGTTATGGATACGGATTGTTCACAGGAGGCATGGGGCTGGATTTCGGAGCAAGAAAGCTTGGAGCAATGGCTATCCCGATGTCAGCAGGTAATACGAAGAGACAGCTGATGTGTATGGAAGACTTTGGCGCGACTGCATTTGCATGTACACCATCTTATGCACTGTATCTTGCAGAGGCCGCCAATGAGGCCGGAATCGTAGACAAACTCCAGCTGAAGGTAGGAATCAACGGGGCAGAGCCATGGACAGAAGAGATGCGTCTGAAGATCGAAGAACTCCTGGATGTAAACTGCTTTGATATCTATGGACTGTGTGAGGTTACAGGACCTGGTGTGGCTTTAGAGTGTATCCACCATAAAGGTATGCATGTATATGAAGACTATTTCTATCCGGAAGTATTGAACCCGGCTGATAACAGTCCTTGCGCAGACGGAGAGATCGGAGAACTGGTATTCACAACACTTGCCAAAGAAGGTATGCCGTTACTTCGTTACAGAACCAAAGATCTTACAAGTATTGATCATTCTACCTGTGAATGTGGAAGAACACTTCCGAGAATTTCCAAATTCAAAGGCCGTACCGATGATATGAAGGTCATCCGCGGAGTCAATGTATTCCCGACACAGGTTGAGACGGCACTGCTTTCTATCGGCGGAGGAGTTGCACCACATTATCTGATGATCGTTGATCGTGAGAATAATCTGGATGTGCTGACCGTCATGGTAGAAGTGGATGAGAAATATTTCTCAGATGAGATCCGTAAACTGGATGAGTTAAAGAATAAAGTTGCGGCAGTCTTGAAACAGGCACTCGGTGTTGCAGTAAGAGTGAAACTCGTAGAGCCAAAGACCATCGAAAGAAGTGAAGGTAAGGCAAAACGTGTCATTGATAACAGAGGTTTATAAACAGGAGGAAATAACATGGGCGTAAGTAATACCGTACAACAGTTATCGGTTTTTTTGGAAAACAGAGAAGGACGTCTGGAAGAAGTATTAGATGTGCTGGCAAAAAGTAATGTGAATATCGTAGCACTGAGTCTTGCTGATACATCTGATTATGGAATGCTTCGTATGATCGTATCAGATCCGCACAAGGGACGTCTGGCATTAAAAGAAGTAGGGATTACTTCGATGCTGACAGATGTAGTAGCACTTCGTGTACCACATGCAACTGGTTCATTGAGCAAAGCGATGCACCAGATCGTGGAAGGTGAAGTGAACATTGAATATATGTACGCTTTTGCAAATGGGGATGATGCGGCAGCAGTATTAAAGAGTGATGATCCGGCAAGAGTAATCGATATTCTGAAAGGAAGCGGCTTTGATGTGTACAGCGCAGATGAAGCGTATCGTGCAAATCAATAGACGTGAAAGAGGAACAATATGGGTGTAGATAAGAGTGATATTTTAAAGAAATTGAGGGAAGCAGAAGCCATCTATGTATTGATGTCTGATTGTACCAGAATGCCTTTCGTAGTGTGTGATCCGGAGACTTATGATGATCAGGTGCTAATCTTCTTCTCCGAAGAAGAAGCCATGAAGGGCGGACAGGAATTCCTGAAAGAGGGAAATCCCCTGAAGATATTTAATATTGAAAATAAATACATGCTTCCGTTTTACAGCAGTTTATTCCCTGCCGGAGTGAACGGGATGTGGGTAGGAAAGGATACGGAAGAAGAGATCAAGCTTCAACTCACAGAACTGGTCAGAAGACCAGAACAGAAACCGGGAGAGGAACCGATCGAGAACCCGAGTTTTCAGATTACAGCTATGTACTTCATGCAGAAAGCACGTAAGCAGAAGGAAATGAAGATTACAGAAGATATGAAGGAACTTCAGGAAGAATTGATGGCGCATTATCAGGATGCAACCTTCATTACTGCGGTCACGGAAGAGAAGAAAATGCCGGTGCTGAATAAGAATGACGGACAGGTATTATTACCGGTATTTACCGATGTTCAGGAGTTCCTGAAGTTCCAGAACAACCATGCGGATACCAGATATTCCATGGGAGTGCTGGAAGCGGTAAAGGTTCCGGAAGCAATGGGTGCTGAAATGACAGGCGTAGTGGTGAATCCATTTGGTGTGGATCTGCAGCTGAATATTGCAAGACCACAGAAACAGAATTAGTTTTACAGGTACGAAAAAGCCGGATAACAAATGTTATCCGGCTTTTTTTCGTAATCTCTCGCATTAAGTCATGTATTTCTTTTAAATATTCAAATCTGAAATAGCTATATTTTAATATATAAAAGGTACATCAAAAACTTAGATTCGTTATGATTAGAGCGGTGTTACATTAACAGCCTGTGGTCCTTTGGCGCCGTCTGTAACTTCGTATTCCACTTCCTGACCTTCTTCAAGTGTCTTGAATCCATCCATGTTCAGTCCTGAATAATGAACGAATACATCATGACCTTCAGCATCGGAAATGAAACCGTAACCTTTTTGGTTGTTAAACCATTTTACAGTACCTTTCATGATCATACCTCCATAAAATATTATTAAATCGCGTATTTATATAGGAAATCTATAAAATACACTATTGTCAGATTAGCATATATTGATAAATACGTCAATGGATATATGAAATGTTTTTGTGCTTTTGTACAAAAACTCAATCTACTTGACGAATGAACGTCAAACGTGTAAAGTAATATTGTTCAAACTAACAAAGGATTAAAAGGTTGGAAAAACTATGATTACATTGACAGGAAAAAAGATATCGGAAGGAATTGCGATCGGAAGACTTTCCTTTTATAAGCGTGATACAAAAGAAATCCGCAGGATCTATGTCAAAGATGTAGAAAAAGAAGTGATGCGTTTCCAGAAAGCCAGACAGAAAGCATTGCAGGAATTACGGGATCTGTATGATCTTGCAGCAAAGGATGTCGGAGAAGCGAATGCGGCAATTTTTGAGATGCAGCAGATGATCCTGGAAGACCAGGAGATCATCCGTCAGATCACAAGTATTATTGTTGAGCATAAGCTGAATGCAGAATATGCGGTGAAAAATGCGGTCGAAAATATTTTGGCAAGCGCTTCAAAGAGTAATAAGAATTATGTGCAGGGGCATGAGGCGGATGTAAAGGATGTATCGACAAGAGTACTCCGGATTCTTGCAAGGGCATGGAAAGATAAGATGCTGACGGATGAGCCATTTATTCTTGCTGCGGGAGAACTTTATCCAAGTGAGGCTGTAAAGTTTGATAAGAGCAAAATTCTTGGATTTGTGACCAGATACGGAACGATCAATTCCCATACGGCTGTGCTTGCAAGAACCAAGGGAATACCATCGGTGATCGGACTGGGAGAATCCCTGAAAAAAGAATATGAAGGCAAGACGATCATCATCGACGGTTTTGAAGGGAAAGTATATATTGAGCCGGATTATACGACGATTTCCAAAATGAAGCAGAAGCAGGATGAGAATCATACCCAGGTACAGAATCTGGAACGTCTGAAAGGGAAAGAGAATATTACACAGAGCGGTCAGAAGATTGATGTCTGTGCAAATATCGGAACCAGGGAAGATATAGAAAATGTACTGAGAAGTGACGCCGGAGGAATCGGATTATTCCGCAGCGAATTCTTATATATCGAAAATGGGACAAAACTGCCGACAGAAGAACAGCAGTTCCAGGTATACCGTCTGGCAGCAGAGGCGATGGGAACCAAAAAGGTCGTAATCCGTACCGCAGATCTGGGAGGCGAAAAGCAGGCAGAATGTCTAGATCTCGGAGAAGACAGAAATCCGGAGATCGGCTATAGGGGAATTCGTGTATCGCTGGATAAAGATGAGATATTTAAGACACAGCTTCGGGCCATTTTACGTGCATCCGCATATGGAAATATGTCGGTCATGTTTCCGATGATCACGGATGTAGAAGAAGTAAAACAGGCGAAATTGATTCTGGAAAAGATAAAAAATGAACTGAAAGATGAGAAGATTCCGTTCAATGAAGAGATTAAGATCGGTGTTATGATCGAGACGCCGGCAGCGGTTATGATCAGTGGGGAGCTGGCAAGAGAAGCAGACTTTTTCAGTATCGGAACGAATGACCTGACGCAGCTGACACTCGGAATGGACAGAACAAACAGCAGACTGGAACGTTTTTATAATACACATCATCCGGCGCTTCTTAAGATGATTCGTATTATTGCCAATAATATCCACCTGGAAGGAAAGAAAATCGCATTATGCGGTGATCTGGCGGCTGATCTTAGTCTGACGGAAAAATTTATCCAGATGGGGATCGATGAGTTGTCTGTAGCACCGAATCAGGTACTTGCTTTGAGAAAAAAAATAAGGGAAATACAGTAAGTTATAGTTATTATCTTGTTTTTTTGAGAGTATAAGGGAGGAAAAGAGAAACATGTTGGAAAAATTATTTAAGCTCCGTGAGAACGGAACGGATGTCAGGACAGAGGTTATGGCAGGTATCACCACGTTCATGACCATGGCGTACATCCTTGCTGTCAATCCGAGTATCCTGTCTGCGACAGGGATGGATTCCGGTGCGATCTTTACATCGACAGCACTGGCGGCAATGATTGGTACGTTTCTGATGGCATTCTTTGCCAATTATCCGTTTGCACTGGCGCCGGGAATGGGATTGAATGCGTACTTTGCATATACCGTTGTCCTTGGAATGGGGTATAAGTGGGAAGTCGCATTGACAGCCGTCTTTGTAGAAGGTATCGTATTTATCGTACTTTCGCTTACAAATATCCGCGAGGCAATCTTCAATGCAATTCCGAAAAACCTGAAGTCGGCAGTCAGTGTCGGTATCGGATTGTTCATTGCATTTATCGGACTTCAGAATGCAAATATCGTAGTGGGAGGATCTACGCTTCTGGAGTTATTCTCAATTGATGGGTACAACAGTGCAAAAGGCGTGGAAGCATCCATGAATAATGTAGGGATCACGGTTCTTCTTGCATTGATCGGTGTGGGAATTACAGGAATTCTGGTAATTAAGAATGTAAAGGGAAATATTTTATGGGGAATCCTGCTTACATGGATTTTAGGAATTATCTGCCAGATAGCAGGTATCTATGTGCCGGATTCGGAGATCGGATTCTACAGTCTGCTTCCGGATTTCAGCAGTGGATTTTCAATCCCGAGTATCATGCCGGTATTTGGTAAACTTGATTTTAGCGGAGTATTTTCCCTGAACTTCATCGTTGTTATCTTCGCATTTTTATTTGTTGATATGTTTGATACGATCGGAACTTTGATCGGTGTATCTACCAAGGCAGGCATGTTAGATGAGGAAGGACGTCTTCCGAATATCAAAGGGGCACTGATGGCTGATGCGGTTGCAACAACCGTCGGAGCAGTTCTTGGAACAACGACGACTACGACGTTCGTGGAAAGTGCATCAGGTGTATCTGAGGGAGGAAGAACCGGGCTGACTTCCGCAACAACAGCCATTTTATTCGGGCTGTCGCTGTTCCTGTCACCAATCTTCCTTGCAATTCCATCATTTGCAACAGCACCGGCATTGATCGTAGTGGGATTCTATATGTTGACAAATGTGACGCACATTGATTTTGATGATTTTTCAGAAGCACTGCCTTGCTACATCTGTATCCTGGCTATGCCATTTTTCTACAGCATCTCAGAAGGTATCTCTATGGGAGTGATTTCTTACGTGATCCTGAATCTGATGACTGGAAAAGCAAAAGAAAAGAAGATCAGCGCATTAATGTATGTACTTGCGGTATTATTCATATTGAAATATATCTTTCTGTAAAATATAATAGAAAGTGGAGAACGAAAAGAGATCGGTGTTTCCGGTCTCTTTTCTGACTTATAAAAGTATCCGGAATGGAGATGCCGATGGCAGATCCGAAAGATATATGAAGGAGAACAAACGTATGAATTTACTTACGATGGAACATATTACAAAGGCTTATACAGACCGTGTTCTTCTGAATGATGTTGCATTCAGTATCAATGAAAATGAGAAGATCGGTGTGATCGGAATCAATGGGATGGGAAAGTCTACACTGTTAAAAGTGACTGCAGGAATCGAACCATATGATGAAGGGAAGATCAGTATGGGAAATCAGGTGAAGATCTGCTATCTTCCGCAGACACCGGAATTCGAAGAAGGAACGACAGTTCTTCGCGCAGCAATTGCAGATAATGTAAATGAACTGAATCAGTGGACGATTGAGGCAGATGCCAGATCTATGCTGAATCAGCTGGGATTCTATGATTATGATGAAAAAGTAGAGCATATGTCCGGCGGGCAGAAGAAGAGGATTGCACTGGTCAATGCATTGCTGACACCGGCTGATATACTGATCCTGGATGAGCCGACGAACCACCTGGACAATGCAATGTCAGAGTGGCTGGAGGAATATCTGATAGGATTTAGAGGGGCAATACTGATGGTTACGCATGACCGTTACTTTCTGGATCGTGTGGCAACAAGAATCGTGGAAGTGGATCAGGGAAAGCTATACAGTTATCCGGGAAATTACTCCGAATTTGTTAAATTGAAAGCAGAGCGTCAGGATATGGCACTGGCTACGGAACGGAAGAGAAAGAGTCTGCTCCGCACGGAGCTTGAATGGCTGGGAAGAGGCGCAAGAGCCAGAAGCACGAAGCAGAAAGCACATATCGACCGGATCAAAGCGATGCAGGAGATCAAGGATATTCAGGAAGAAAAGAAAGTGGTACTGGATTCCGTAGCGTCCCGTATGGGAAATAAGACGATCGAGCTTGAGAATATCAGCAAATCCTATGGTGACAGAAAGCTGATCAGTGATTACAGCTATATATTCCTGAAAAATGACCGTATTGGAATTATCGGTCCGAACGGCTGTGGCAAGACAACACTTCTTAAGATCATCAATGGGATCGTGAGACCAGACAGTGGAACAATAGAGATCGGACAGACCATCCGGATGGGATATTTCTCGCAGGAGAACGAATATATGGATGCATCCATGAAAGTGATTGACTATGTAAAAGAAGTAGGGGAATATGTCACTACATCTGACGGAAAGATCACGGCATCACAGATGCTGGAACGTTTTCTGTTTGACGGGGCCATGCAGTGGTCGAAGATAGAGAAGCTTTCCGGAGGAGAAAAGCGAAGACTGTATCTGATGCGTGTGCTGATGAGTGCGCCGAATGTGCTGATCCTGGATGAGCCGACGAATGATCTGGATATCCAGACACTGACTATTCTGGAGGATTATCTGGATCACTTTGACGGAATTATCATAACAGTATCCCATGACCGCTATTTCCTTGATCGTATCGTGAACCGTATCTTTTCTTTTGAAGGAGACGGGAAAGTGCGCCAGTTTGAGGGAGGATATTCTGATTATCTGATCCGGAAAGAACTGGAAGGTCTGGATACAGAGATGTCACTGAAAGGACATGCTGCTGCAACAGAAGAACAATCAAAGAAAATAGACAACTCTTCCAAAGATACATGGAAGCAGAGAAAAACGAAACTTAAGTTCACGTATAAAGAGCAGCGGGAATTTGAGACCATCGATGATGATATTGCAAAACTTGAAGAAAAGCTCGAGACGCTGGATGCACAGATTGCAGCTAATGCGACTAATTCAGTGAAATTACGGGAACTCATGGAGAAAAAAGAAGAGACAGGGAATACACTGGATGAAAAGATGGAACGCTGGGTATATCTGAATGATCTGAATGAAAAGATTCAGAATGCAGACATAACAAAAGCATAGACAAGGAGGATATGATATGAGTTGGACAAGAGACAGACTGAAAACAAATGGCAGGATTGCATTTAAAAAGAATTACTGGGCATGTGTAGCTGTAGCAGTAATCATGGGAATTATCACGGGATTAAGTGGTGTAAATGGAGGAAGAGCCGGAGGCAGTGCTTCGCAGAACAGTTTGTATGGAACGGATGGATTTGGATATATGTTCCATTATGGATGGAGATTCCCGTTTGCCGGACTGGCGATTGCAATGACTGCAATTATGTTGACTCTCGTAATTCTGGCACTGGAGATATTTGTGGGAAATCTTCTGGAAGTGGGTGGAAAAAGGTTCTTTGTTCTCAACAAGACAGAGAATCCGACAGTTGGAACCATATTTGATGCATTCCGTTCCGGACATTATGTGAATATTGTGCTGACGATGTTCCTGAAAAATCTGTTTACATCTTTGTGGACGCTGCTTTTCGTTATTCCTGGAATTGTAAAACATTATGAATATCTGATGATCCCTTACATTCTTGCAGAGAATCCGGGAATGGACAGAAAAGAAGCATTCCAGATCAGTAAGCGTATGATGGATGGGCAGAAGATGGAGACATTCATTTTAGATCTGTCATTTATCGGATGGATATTACTGTCTGCAATTACCTGTGGAATCGCCGGGATATTCTATGTAAATCCATATCGGGAAGCGACATTTGCAGAATTATATGCATTTAATAAGGCGCAAGCGTATGAAGAAGGATATATCAGATAAGGAAAATCAGCAAGAAAAGTTACAGGTAAAGGAAGTAGTATGGCAATTAACAAATCCATGAGAAGAGTATTGAAAGCTCTGTCTTTTGACGGCATTGAAGTAGAAGCCTCGAGGCATCTGGCAAATTTAAAGGCAATCGATCCAATGAAGATCTTTTATAAGACGATTGATTATAAGATTTATAACGGTGATCATCAGATCCCGGTGAGGATATTCCTTCCGGGAGAGAAGATGGAAGATGATCTCCCGGCATTGCTGTTCTTTCACGGAGGCGGATGGGTAACGGAAAGTATTGACAATTATGAGAGGATCTGTGCCCGTCTGGCATCGGCAACAAATCATATTGTTGTATCGGTAGAGTACAGGCTGGCACCGGAATATCCATTTCCGACAGGTTTCTATGACTGTTATATGGCGGCAAAGGCTATGTTTACGAACCGGTTCATTTTGAATACGGATCCGGACAAGATCACATTGATCGGGGACAGCGCAGGCGGGAATCTGGCAGCAGCTGTTTCACTTATGGCAAGAGATCAGGGAGAATTTCTGCCAAAGAGACAGATCCTGATCTATCCGGCGGTGAATAATGATTACAGTGAGAATTCCCCGTATCTGTCAGTCAGACGCTATGGAACAGAGTATCTTCTGACAGCTGGAAAGATGAGGGATTATATTAATTTTTATGCTTCGGCAGAAGAAGATAAGAAGAGTAAATATCTTGCACCGCTGATGGAAACGGATTACAGCAACCAGCCGGATACGCTGATCTTGACAGCAGAATGTGATCCGCTCAGAGATGAAGGAGAAGAGTATGGAAGACGTCTGAAAGAAGCGGGTAATCATGTGGAGATCCACCGGATTCAGGATGCACTTCACGGATTTTTTGCACTGGGGGTGAAATATTACCATGTGCAGGAGAGTTTCGCGATTATTAACCGCTTCCTTGACAGCTATGTGCAGGAGGAAAGCGAAAAGAATGTCGATCCGGCAGATGGTGAATAGCAGCGGGAGAGAGAAGGGGGAAAAAAGCAGTGTTTGAACAAAAACGTGCTTACTGGAGAAGTCTGGATAATGCAGCGAAGTTATTTTCTGCCGCCAGCAGTCCGAAAGATACCAGAGTATTCCGGTTCTATTGTGAACTGAAGGAAGAAGTGGAAGGAAATGCCCTGCAGGAGGCACTGGATCAGACAATCGAGAAATATCCGGTATTCCTGTCGGTCATGAGAAAAGGATTGTTCTGGCACTATCTGGAGAAAAGCGAATTAAGACCGATAGTAAGAAAAGAATATAAAGAACCATGCAGCAGTCTGTATGTACGGGATAAGAAGACGCTTCTATTCGAAGTGACATATTATAAAAAACGGATTAATTTTGAAGTATTTCATGCACTGACTGATGGAACCGGTGCGACAGAATTCTTGCGGGAACTGGTGAAGAATTATCTGCATCTGGTTCATAAGGAAGAACTTGAACCGGTTGAATTATCAGATCAGTATCTGACAGTAAAGGATCAGGAGGATGACAGCTTCAGCCGCTATTACGATCCGGATTTTCCAAGAAAGAAAAAGAAGAAGAGCAAGGCATTTCAGATTAAAAAGAACGGAAAGGGATACGAAGAACTGCAGGTCAATGAGGCAACTGTGCCGGTAAAAGAACTTCTGGGCATCAGCAGGGAAAAGGGAGTATCCATGTCGGTGCTTTTAACGACGGCATTCATATGTGCAATTCATGAGGAAATGAGCCGGATGCAGGAAAAAAAGCCGGTCATACTGATGGTTCCGGTGAATTTAAGAAAGATATTCCCATCCGATTCGATGCTGAATTTCTTTGGTTATATAGAACCGGGATATCAGTTTGGAGAGGGAAAAGATTCGTTTGAAGATGTACTGGAAGCAGTTAAGATATATTTTCGTGAGAATCTGTCTAAGGAACATATGGCAGGACGGATGAATGAATTGATCGCAATAGAAAAGCATAAAATTTTAAAGTGGGCACCTCTGGAACTTAAGAACCGGTGTATCCGTGCAGGGGCCAAGATGGCAGAGCAGGAAGTGACGGCTGTGCTTTCTAATATGAGTGTAGTAAAGATGCCGGAAGATTATGCGGACTATATTGAAAAATTCGGAGTGTATACCAGTACGAACCGGACAGAATTATGTATCTGTTCTTTTAAGGATACACTTTCACTCAGTTTTACATCAAGATATGACAGTACGAATATCCAGCGGAATTTTTACCGGATACTGAAAGAACTCGGCGTACAGGTCACGGTTACAGAAGCAGATTTTCCGGAGGATGCAAAAGCAAATTACGAAGGGAAGAAAGTGTTGCAGATATTTACATTCTGCTGTATTGCAGCAATTGTGATCAGTATGATGACCGATATTATCATATCCCCCGGGGTACACTGGTCGGTATTTGTGGCGGCCGGCTGTGCAACAATGTGGTTTACGATGGCAGTTGGGTATGTGAAGCGTTTCAACCTGTTGAAGAATGCGGCGTGGCAGCTTCTGATCATGTCCGGTATCTGCGTATTATGGGATCTGGGAACCGGATGGAGGGGATGGTCGGTAAATATCGGAATCCCGGATATCTGCCTGCTGATCCAGATTGTAATGCTGATCATATCCCGAATACGGT
Organism: uncultured Dorea sp.; assembly: GCA_934309195.1. Lineage (GTDB taxonomy): Bacteria > Bacillota > Clostridia > Lachnospirales > Lachnospiraceae > Dorea_A. The sequence continues at coordinate 20,814 of CAKRCY010000010.1, read as the reverse complement.
CATTATCACCAAGAGAGTATATGATATATTATGTAATGGCGTCGGTATATTCGATGATACTGCCACTCATACTGCTCATCACAGGTGTGATCCGCTACAGAACTCCGTCTGTCATCTGTATCGGCTGTAGTTTTCTGCTGATGATCGGACTTATTCTGTTCAAAAGAAAAGAATTTAAAGAAGAAATGCATAAAAAATTTCATGTTGGCTGACAATGATATCAAGAGTTATGCTATAATAACTATATCAAGAGTTTATGTCAGCGCGTTTACAAATTTCATAATACGATTCCAGAGAAGTTGGCGTGCAGTTCGATATAACTTCGGATTGTGCGCCCTTTTAGCGTTGCCATACGTCTGCAGAAGTTACCATGAGAGAAGAGTTAAGAACAGGAGGCAGAAATGTTCAGAATAGGAGATTATGTGGCGCATTATAAGGAGGGCGTCTGTGAAGTGGTAAATATTGGGAAGATTGATATGGGCAGTTCGGACAAAGAGTATTACACGTTAAAACCGGTATATGATGCAGCCGGAACGGTATATACACCGGCTGACAACAAGAAGGGGCAGATCAGACAGTTAATTACAAAGGAAGAGGCAGAGAATCTGATCAAAGCGATGTCGGAGATTGACACAATCGGTGTAACGAATGAAAAGCAGAGGGAAGCAATGTACAAAAACGCGTTATTACACAATCAGTGCAGGGAATGGATTTCACTGATCAAGACATCTTATGGAAGAAATAAAGAAAGAATCCTGGCAGGGAAAAAGACGATTAATATTGATGAGAGATATATGTCCAGTGCTGAAAAGTTCCTGTATGGGGAACTGGCAGTGGTGTTGGAGATGCCGAGAGATAAAGTCAGTGGTTATGTGAAAGAGCATTTGGATACAGAGATGGTATAGAAGAAGACAGAGCCAAAAATAATGTTGCAAACCAAAGAAATGTTTGCAACATTATTTTTTATTATTAATGTGAAAGTGCTGTATCTCTGACTGTTTTTGCGGATTTTTCAGCATAAGTTGTCGTTACAAGATCTTTATACGGAGCACGTTTTCTCAGTTCTCCGGCATCTTCTAAAATATCCTGAAGAAGATCAAAACTTTCCTGACGGAAGATCAGGTCGTTCTTCCAGGTATCCTGTTCATAGTAACGGGATACGATGGCTGTAATGGTATCCGGTTTCGTCTCTTTGAACTGAGGAACTATTGTCTGGGCAATTTCTTCCGGAGTGTGAGATGCCACATAATTCATACCTTTCTGCAGAGCATTGGTAAATCCCTGGATGATTTCCGGATGTTGGGAGATGTAACTTTTCTTTGCAGAGAATGCAGTGTATGGGACATATCCGCTGTCAGTTCCGAGAGATGCTACAACATATCCTTTTCCTTGTTGTTCAAGGTTGGTTGCGCCTGGTTCAAATTCTACAGTGAAGTCGTAGTCTGCCTTTTCTTCAGCAAAGGCTGCAGCTGTAGAACCGAAATCAATGTTCTGGTCAATCGTAAGATCAGAGGCTGGATCAATATGGTTCTGCTTTAAGATATATTCAAATACCATTTCCGGCATGCCGCCTTTTCGCCCGCCAATGACTTTCCTGCCTTTCAGATCTTCCCATTTGAAATTTTTAATATCCTCTCTGGCAACCAGGAAATTTCCGGCACGCTGAGTGAGCTGTGCAAAGTTCACGACATAATCATGAGCCCCTTCGTTATAAGTATAGATGGAGGCTTCTGTTCCCATAAATCCGATATCGGCTGTTCCGGAAAGGACAGCAGTCATGGTCTTGTCGGCGCCAAAACCGGTCACGAGCGAAAGGTCGATCCCTTCCTTCTCAAAATAATTCTTTTCTATTGCAACATACATCGGTGCATAAAAGATAGAATGAGCGACTTCATTCAGTGTGACGGGAGTCAGCTTCGTCCTTTTATCACTGGTAGATTTTGAAGTTTTTGAAGTTTTGCCTGCCGCAGATTCCGGTTTATCGGCGGATGTGCATGCAAAAAGTGAAGTGATGGATAGTGTAAAAAGTAGAAGAAGAGCGGTGATACACTTTTTCATAAGATCCTCCGGGAAAATATATTCTATGCTTTATAGTATATTCGGATGTGAAAGATCAGTGACAGGGAGGCGGATTGATTACAAAATTTCTTGTTTTATTTTAAATGAATTAATGGTAAAATATTGAGGTATTAACAAAAACGAGAGGAAAAAAGAGGATGAAACAAAAAAATAGCTTTAGCGGGCAGATTGGATTTGTATTTGCAGCTGCCGGAAGCGCAGTTGGTGTGGGAAATCTCTGGCGTTTTCCATATCTGGCGGCAAAAGATGGAGGCGGATTGTTCCTGCTTATCTATCTTGTGCTGGTGCTGACGGTCGGATTTGTGTTATTGACTACGGATATTGCGATTGGCCGTAAGACAGGTAAAAGTGCAATCTATGCCTATGAATCGATGCAGAAAAAATGGAAATTTCTTGGAGTGATCACATTCCTGGTCCCGGTGTTGATCATGACTTATTACGCTGTTATCGGCGGATGGATATTAAAATACATTGTTATTTATCTTACAAGTTCGGGGAAGCAGGCAGTAGCAGATGACTGCTTTACCGCATTCATTTCTTCAACGTCGTCAGTGTGGTATGGAGTAATCTTTATGTTACTGACCGCATTGATCGTATATAACGGTGTAGAAAAGGGAATCGAACGGGTTTCAAAATTTATCATGCCGGTTCTGTTGATTATGGTAATTGGAATCGCAATTTTTTCACTTACATTGAAGACTACGCTGGATGATGGAACGGTACGTACCGGATTGCAGGGGCTTAAGGTGTATATGAAACCGGATCTGACAGGAATTACGGTTGGCCGCTTCCTTCAGATCACACTTGACGCAATGAGCCAGCTGTTCTTTTCACTGAGTGTATCAATGGGAATCATGATTACATATGGCTCATATGTTAAGAAAGATGTAGATCTGAATAAAGCAGTATCACAGATTGAGATTATGGATACCGGAGTTGCATTCCTTGCCGGTGTTATGATCATCCCGGCAGTATTCGTATTCTCAGGTCTGGACGGAATGTCAGCAGGACCGGGACTGATGTTTGTATCATTGCCAAAGGTATTCTACAGTATGGGAACGATCGGACGCGTGATCGGAATTCTGTTCTTTGTACTGGCAGGATTTGCTGCATTGACATCCTGCATCTCAGTCCTGGAATCCATCACTGCAAACTGTATGGAATTATTCCACACGGAGCGAAAGAAGACGACCAGAGTGTTATCAGTGATCTATCTGATCGCGACAGCAGTGATCGCACTTGGATACAGTGTCTTCTATGTAGAAGTTGCACTTCCAAACGGAAGTACAGGACAGCTTCTGGATATCATGGACTATATCAGTAACAGCTTTATGATGCCGTTCATTTCACTGTTATCAGCAATCTTGATTGGCTGGATCATGAAGCCGTCATGGATCGCAGAGGAAATGGAACGGAATGGGGAAAGATTCAAGCGTAAAAAGTTATATAATGTGATGATGCGTTATATTATGCCGGTTATCATGGTGATTCTGTTCCTGCAGTCGACAGGTGTATTGAATATGATTATGAAATAATCATCCCGAAGAATAAAAAATGTGATAAAATGGTTGCAGTCAGGAAACTGGCTGCAACTTTTTGCAGCAAAAGCAAAAAAGAATGATCTACAAACCGACTGAGGAGAACAAGATTATGAAGATAACATCAGTTGCAGTATTAGGTGCAGGTGCGGTGGGTTCCTATGTAATCTGGGGACTGTCGAACCGTGAAGATATAAAACTTGGCGTGATCGCCGAGGGAGAAAGAAAGGAAAGGCTGAGCCATCGGGGGTGTGCGATCAATGGAAAGGATTATCACCCGGAAGTCTGGACACCCGAGGAGGCAAAAGGCGTAGATTTCCTGATTGTTTCATTGAAATATGGTGCATTACAGGGTGTGCTTGAAAACATCGGGAAAATTGTCGGAAAAGATACCATTGTTATGAGTCTGATGAACGGAGTGGACAGTGAAGAGATTATTGCAGGACAGATTGGAAAGTCACACATTCTTCCGGCGGTGATCAAAGTTGCATCACACAGAGAAAAGGACGGGTATCATTTTGATCCGGAGACGACGATAGGAATCATTTTTGGTGAATATGAGGCTCCGTATGAAAGTGAAAGAGTAAAGGCGGTAAAAGAGTTATTTGCAGATACAGGAATTAATTACCGATCTACGGAGTATGCCATAGAAGAAGTCTGGTGTAAATTCCGTCTGAATGTCTGTAACAATCTGCCACAGGCAATTTTAGGAGCAGGTGTCGGCTGCTACAGGGACAGCGAACATATGAGAGCCATTCAGACGGGACTGAAAAAAGAACTGGAAGCAGTTGCAGCGGCGAAAGGAATTGATATCAGTAAAGCAGACAGAATGTCGGGAAGAGGAAGTGCGGTTCCGCCGATGGCCCGTTATTCCACATTGCAGGATCTGGATGCAGGACGGCATACGGAGATCGACATGTTCTCCGGAGCACTGATGCGTATGGGAAAAGAACTGGGGATTCCAACACCGTATAATGAGTATACCTATCATATGATCAAAGCGCTGGAAGAAAAGAATGACGGCCGATTTTCCTATACAGGACAGGAAGAACCGACATGGTCGAAATAAGAAATCAGAAAGTAAGGAAATGAAAGCAAGAAGATGAAAAGTAAAACGAACGTAAAACAACATATGTTTTCAAATAAAATGATTGCCAGTATTCTGATACCGGTCATACTGGAACAGTTATTGAATTCTATCATGGGAACAGCCGATACGATGATGGTAAGTAATGTCGGGGCAGCAGCAATCTCGGCGGTATCGCTGGTGGATTCTATTAATATTCTTGTGATACAGGCATTTTCCGCACTGGCAGCGGGAGGCGCAATTGTCTGTTCGCAGTATATCGGGCAACAGAATAAAAAGATGGCAAATGAATCGGCAAGACAGGTACTGTTTATTATTACAGCAATTTCCATTGCAGTCAGCCTGTTATGCCTGGGATTTAAGAAACCGCTGCTGCGCCTGATCTTTGGCTCGGTAGAAGCGGATGTTATGAAGGCTTCGGAGACTTACTTCTTTTATACGGCGATTTCATTTCCATTTATAGCGGCATATGATTCGGCAGCATCGATCTTTCGTGCACAGGAGAATACGAAAGGTCCAATGCTCATTTCCATGATCTCAAATGTGCTGAATATTGTTGGAAATGCAATTATGATCTGGATTTTCCATATGGGAGTTGCGGGTGCGGCACTCTCTACACTGATCTCCCGTATATTCTGTGCAGTGGTAGTATTGATTCAATTAAGAAAAGACAGACAGCCAATCGTGGTAAGAGATTACCTGAAAATCCGTCCGGACTGGGTGATGATCCGGAGAATACTCGGGATTGGAATTCCGTCCGGTGTGGAAAACAGCATGTTTCAGCTTGGAAAACTGGCGATACAGTCTACCGTATCAACATTAGGTACAACAGCAATCGCAGCCCAGGCAATGACAAATATTCTGGAGAATCTGAATGGAATGGCGGCAATCGGAGTTGGTGTAGGATTGATGACAATTGTAGGTCAGTGTATGGGAGCGGACAGAAAAGACGAGGCGGTCTATTACATAAAAAAATTAAGTGCGATCGCAGAAGTGGCAATTATTGTAAGCTGCCTGCTGGTATTTGCATTGACCAGACCGGTGACAGTTTTTGGCGGCATGGAGCCTGCAAGTGCAAAGATGTGTTTCCATATGGTATTCTGGATTACGATTGTGAAGCCGATTGTATGGACGCTGGCATTTATTCCGGCATATGGACTTCGTGCGGCAGGAGATGTGAAATTTTCAATGGTTACATCCTGTATTACAATGTGGCTGTGCCGGTTCTGTCTGTGCGTGATACTGATCCGGTTTATGGGATTTGGGACGATGGGTGTCTGGATCGGAATGTTTGCCGACTGGACCGTGCGTGCAGTAATATTTACATGGAGATTTCATAGCAGAAGATGGTTAAAGTATAAGGTGATTTGAGAAAAATAAATCATAATCGGGAAAATAAAAGGAGAAAAAAATGAACGAATTATATGAATTGATTGAAAAGAAAATAAAAGAATCGGGATATCCACGTCAGATTTCAGGAGCAGATGTGTATGATGATATCTGTGATCAGATTGACGGAAAAGAAAATGGAACATATCTGCTGCTTTCGAAATTTGAGGATGATGTGATATTTGAATATCATATTACGATTCGGGATGAGGATTTTAACCTGGGAGTTCTGACGATGAAGACGCCGGAAGGTATATTTGAAGTAGATTTCGATGCATAGATTTGCTTGGGATTTAATTCAGAAAGGCTGTGGATACCCGAACCGGAATAAAGCTTGGAAAGGCGTTCCTGTTCAGGTTCCATCGGCGGGTCAATTCTAAAGGGGCAAAATTCTGCTAAAAGCAGGCTTTCAAAATTTGAAACTCGGCATACGCCTCAGACAGTCAAATTTTGAAAACCTAACGCAGAATTTTGCCCCTTAAGAATTACCAACGCCTCTTACACATTCACTGGAACGCCTTTCCAAGCTTTATTCCGTGTGTATCAAATGCCTTACGAATCAAATGGCAAATGTGTAACCGTAGTGGACTCCACCGGGTTATACTTCGGGCATTTCATTTATTAACATCCGCTGCCAGTCACGACTTGAAGGAAACAATAGATAAGGATTATTGTGAATGTGGAATGCCATTAGAAACGGTTAGAGAGTCAGAAGCACCGTTAAAGGAACGAAGCGAACGTGTTTGAGGCGAATGCCGAGTTTGAGCGTAGTTCCTTTGCTTTTAGGTGATTCTGACTCTCTTAGTGTTTCTTATGGTATGGAACCTGAACAAGAAGCCTTATCTATTGTTTCCTTCAAGGACTGAGAGGCCGCTTCTCAGTTAATAAATTAAATCCCAATTAAATCCCAAATCAACTCAGACTCTGTCATGATTAATCTCGCGATAGAACAAGCGAGCAATCTCATCCTGCTTATCCGTCTGACCAAGAATCCACATCAGTTTCGCAACAATAGATTCCGTCGTCATATCATCCGACTGCAGAATTCCTTTATGATTACTGAATTTTTTACCAACCTGATATACGCCAAGATCACAGCCTTCTTCAGGTACTTGTGTGGTGACGGCGATCGTCTTGCCGGAATCTACCCAGGAGAAGATCGCCTTTTCAAAGGAATCATCATATTCCGGGATACCTCCGATACCAAAGGTTTCCAGGATGATAGCATCATAGTGACCGCTCAACAGATCAAAGATCTCAGCTTTTACTTCTGGTGTCAGCTTCAGCACGAAGACGCGGTCGTTGAGGCTTGCATAGGATTTCAGATCCTGCGGAGCCGGACGTTTCTCTGTATAATAACGAATAATGCGGCTGTCGCGGATAATAGCAAGTTCCGGGAAGTTCATGCTGTCAAATGCATCAAAACTTCTGGTGCGCTGCTTGCGGCCACGTGTTCCGGCGACAACTTTTCCGTTGAATACGATGCAGACATTGCAGGAAAGATCATCGGCAGCATACAGAATGCTCTGGAACAGATTGATCTTCGCATCGGTATAAGGATTGGCCATCGGTTTCTGGGAACCGGTCAGTACGATTGGCTTTACACTGTCCTGGATCAGATAAGACAGGGCGGCAGCAGTATATGCCATGGTGTCTGTTCCGTGAAGAACGACAAACCCATCGTAGTTGTTATAATTTTCCATAATCGCATCGCGGATCATCAGCCACTGGCGCGGGCGCATATTTGTGCTGTCAATATTCATAAGCTGAAGTATTTCCAGATGACAGATGTCTTTGATTCCCGGTACGCTGGCTGCAAGTTCTTCTCCTGTCACAGCCGGTGTCAGTCCAAGATCCCCCTCTTTGGATGCAATCGTACCACCGGTTGCTATCATTAGTATGTTTTTCATGATCAGTTACCTCTCAATATACATAATATATTTTTTACACTCCTATAAGATTAGCTGTGATTGGAAGGCATGTCAAGGAAAAACAGGTATTTTGCAGAGTATTTTCAGATGGAAATTAACCTTTAAGATCAGATGGATTTTTACCGGAAGGCGGAGCCTGCTCCGGAGCATCATCTGCGGATGAGACCGGAGGAAGGAATGGATAAAGTTCCTCGTACGAATCCAGTTCCGCAGGATTAAGAGGTGCAGAAGGAATCAGACCGGTACAGTCATGGGAAGAGGCAGCAGTTGCGAGATAATCGTAAGAATCAATAAGTTCCTGATTGGACAATGGGTTTACAGTTACAGTCTTTTTTTCATGTTTTTTCATAATAAAAACTCCTTTCCGGTATAGAATGGGTAGAAAAAAAGAAAATTATACGGTATAATACTTCATGTTGTGAAATATTAGAGCGTTAAAGCTGAAAAGAAGAAAAGTTATAATTTAAAATAACAAATAAAAATAACAGATAAAGAAGATCTGATGAAATACAACAGGAAGGAGAAGCAGGAAATGAGAGTAGAAATTGACACACATACGCACACACTCGCAAGTGGACATGCATATAATACACTGAATGAGATGGCGCAAGCAGCAGCGGATAAAGGACTGAAGGGGCTTGCAATCACAGAACATGCACCAGAGATGCCCGGAACTTGTCATTTGTTCTATTTCCAAAATTTAAGAATTGTTCCAAGAAAAAAATACGGGATTGAGCTGTTATTAGGAACAGAGCTCAATATCATGAATGCGCAGGGGGAGATCGATCTTCCGGATTCGGTTCTTGAAAGACTTGATATTGCAATTGCCAGTATTCATCTGCCGTGTTTTAAAGATGAACGGACAATAGACAATGTAACTGCTGCATATGAGAAAGTAATGGAACATCCGTATGTGGACATCATTGGACATCCGGATGACGGGAGATTTCCTGTAGATATGAAGCGTCTGGTAAAAAAAGCAAAAGAAACCGGAACATTACTGGAAGTGAACAATTCATCACTGCGTCCGGAAGGATTTCGTGAGAATACAAAAGAAAACTGTCTGGAGATGGTAAGGGAATGTAAAGCACAGGGAGTGATGATCGTGCTTGGCAGCGATTCACATGTGGATGCAGATATTGCAGAGTATCCATGTGCGGAAGAAATATTGAGAGAGACAGATTTTCCGGAAGAATTGGTTGCCAATGTTTCACTGGAAAAATTAAAAGCATGCATAAAACATGGGAAAAAACTATAGACTTTAAAATTTTAATGTGTTAAAATGTAAAAGTAATGAATCTGCTACAAAGGAGATAATGCTATGAGTAAGAAAATCAGAACAGAGGCGGTTGACTATCTGTTTCAGGGAATTTTAAGCCTCAAAGATAAAGAGGAGTGTTATACATTTTTTGAAGATATCTGTACGATTAATGAATTGCTTTCATTATCACAGCGTTTTGAGGTTGCAAAGATGTTAAGAGAACACAAGACCTATCTTGAGATTGCAGAAAAGACAGGAGCTTCAACAGCAACGATCAGTCGTGTGAACCGTTCGCTGAATTATGGTAATGACGGATATGACATGGTATTCGAGAGAATCGGACTTGGGGAAGTCAAAGACGAAAAAGCAGAATAAAGTGTGAAAAGACAGTGCAGATGCATTTGGCAAGGATGCAGAAGCATACAAAAAAAGAAATAAGACGTGCGGTCTTATTTCTTTTTTTTGGTCGAATCCTTTTTGGCACCGGTATTTCCAGAGTGAAGCAGATCGGGAAAATTATCCAAAAGCTTTTCTACAATCTGCTTTTTGACATAGATGTCAAAACTCAGGTTACAGATAAATGCAAACAACTGAAGGGAATCCCTGTCTTCTTCCGGCGCTTCGTCAAAACATTTTTTAGAAGAATTATAAGAGCGGATAATTTCTTTTTCAAATTCCGGAATTCTGGATTTTTCCAGTTCGCATACTTCTTTATAGATAGAAGTGATATCAAAATCCTGATCTGTATCAAAATACTTATCCGTAATCGGTTCTAACATGGTCTCGATATCTTTAATAGAAAGAAAATTTTTAAAATAATAGATAAAGATCATTATCAGCAGATGCTCTTTGGAGTACTTCTTCTTCACAGGCGGAGGGAGGAGATTGTTCTTGGCATAATTGTTGATCATGGTCTTGGTAAGGATCTTGTCTTCTTCATGGCGTTTGCTGGAGGCCAGTTCTTTCTCCATGAAAGTTGTGACCTGATCCATATATAAATCTATATTCGGAATATCATCAGGTCTCACGTAATCAATCCGTGAGATGCTTGATAAAATGCTGTTCAGCATATCTTTTGTGTCTATTGTCATTTTTTATCACCTCAATGTAATTATTATATAGTTTTGAAAACTAGATAGCAAGCGTTTTTTTAATACACGTTGCAGAAAATGTCTGGAAAATACGGTTGAATACAGTGGAAGTTGTTGACATTTCAAGTGAATATGATAAAATATGTTTGATAACAAACAATTTTATAGCGAACAATTTGAATGCGAACAATTGACCGGAAAGGATGGTAATGTGGAAAAAAAAAGAAGAAAGATCGGACCGGAGATACACTGTGCGGATCTGAAATTGTCAAGGAATCTGTCTGCACATGTGCGAAAGTCCGGTGTGGATGAAGTAACTATGATGCATGGATGGATCATCAGGTATCTCTATGAGAACCGGGAACGGGATATATTTCAGAAAGATATCGAACAGAAATTTTCGGTGGGGAGATCTACAGTCACAAACCTGCTCCAGTTAATGGAAAAGAAAGGATTCGTAAGACGGGAATCGGTTAAGCAGGATGCGAGACTGAAGAAAGTAATTCTGACAGAAAAAGGGATTGCAAGCCAGGAATCATTTGAAGATATTGTAGAGCATATCGAAGAGGAACTATCCGAAGGTATATCAGAAGAAGAACTGTATATTTTTTACAAGGTGTTAGACCGGATTAAGCAGAATGTGGAAAAAAACAAAATCTGATAATCTTAAAAATGTAACTATAAAATCGTAAATAAAACAGAAAAGGTGTAAATGGAATGATTAAGACATTAGCAAAACAGATTAAAGAATTTAAAGCAGCATCCATTGCAACTCCGCTCTTTATGATCCTTGAGGTGTTGATGGAGATGATCATCCCCTATCTGATGGCATCAATTATTGATAAAGGGGTCAATACCGGGGATATCCACCACATCTACAAGGTCGGCGGAATCATGGTTGTTGCGGCGGCCATCGGATTATTTGCCGGAATGATGGGCGGAAGATTCGGTGCGAAAGCATCGGCGGGATTTGCAAGGAACTTACGAGAGGCTATGTTTAACAATATTCAGACATTTTCATTTTCAAATATTGATAAATTCAGCACAGCAGGACTTGTAACCCGAATGACAACGGATGTAACCAATATACAGAATGCATATCAGATGATCCTGCGTATGTTCACCAGAGCACCGGCCAGTATGATCTGTGCAATGGTCATGGCATTTGCGATCAATGCGAGACTGGCATGTATCTACCTTATAGCGGTAATCATTCTTGGAATTTTATTGTTTCTGATCATGAGCCATGCGACGAAGTATTTCCAGCAGGCATTTCCAAAGTACGATGATCTGAATGAATCCGTGCAGGAAAATGTATCTGCGATCCGTGTCGTAAAGGCATATGTAAGAGAGGAACAGGAGACATCCAAGTTACGAAGAGCAAGTGAGAATATCTATAACATTTTCGTAAAAGCAGAGACAAATCTGGTATTTAATGCACCGATGATGCAGACGGCGGTATATACCTGTATCCTGTTAGTGAGCTGGTTTGGAGCAAAGATGATCGCAAGCGATTCCCTGACGACAGGAGAACTGATGAGTCTTCTTACATACTGCATGAATATTCTGATGAGTCTGATGATGCTGTCGATGGTATTTGTCATGATCACGATGAGTATGGCAAGTGCGAGACGTATCTCAGAAGTATTGAATGAGACGAGTGATCTTGAGAATCCCAAGCATCCGGTCACGGAAGTAGAAAACGGAAGCGTTGTATTCCGTCATGTAGACTTTGCATATAAAAAAGGCAGTGACGAACCGGTGTTGAAAGATATTAATCTGGAGATCCATTCCGGTGAGACGATCGGGATCATCGGAGGAACAGGAAGCGCCAAGACGAGTCTGGTCAACCTGATCAGCCGTCTGTACGATGTGACGCAGGGCGAAGTACTGGTCGGCGGCAGAAATGTCAAAGACTATGATATGGAAGTGCTGCGTGATCAGGTATCAGTAGTCTTGCAGAATAATGTACTGTTCTCCGGAACAATCCTTGATAATCTCCGCTGGGGAGATAAGGAAGCAACTCTGGAAGAATGCAGACACGCGTGTGAACTTGCATGTGCGGATGAGTTCATCGACCGTTTCCCGAAAGGATATGAGACCTACATCGAGCAGGGCGGAAGCAATGTATCTGGAGGTCAGAAGCAGAGGCTTTGTATTGCAAGAGCACTACTTAAGAAGCCAAAAGTACTGATCCTGGATGACAGTACCAGTGCGGTAGATACCGCAACGGATGCAAAGATCCGAAGAGCATTTCGTGAAGAGATCCCGGATACAACGAAACTGATCATCGCACAGAGAATCTCAAGCGTACAGGATGCTGACCGTATCATCGTTATGGAAGACGGTAAGGTCAATGGATTCGGTACACATGAAGAATTACTGGAACAGAATGATATCTACCGTGAGGTCTATGAATCACAGACCAGCGGTGGCGGTGATTTTGACGAGAAGGAGGGTGAATAAGATGCCGGGACCGGGAAGACAGCCGAGAGGAATGAAATCACAGGTAAAAAATCCGGGTGAATTATTCCTCCGCCTTATGAAATATGTATTAAAAGATTATAAGTTTCACTGCATCAGTGTAGTAGTATTGATCGTTGTCAGCGTGCTTTGCAACGTACAGGGAACGATGTTCATGAAGAACCTGATCGACGAATATATCACACCATTTTTATTATCGGATAACCCGAACTTTACACCGCTTGCACATGCGATTGCCAAAGTGGCTGTATTTTATGCGCTGGGTGTACTGGCAACATTCGGTTATAACCGTCTGATGGTCAATGTGACGCAGGGGACACTCCGCAACTTGAGAAATGATCTGTTCTCCCATATGGAGAAATTGCCGGTCAAATATTTTGACACGCATGCACATGGAGATATCATGTCGGTATATACGAATGATATTGATACATTAAGACAGATGATCAGCCAGAGTATGCCACAGCTTCTGAACAGTGGGATTACGATCGTCAGTGTCTTCATCAGTATGTTGATTTTAAGCATTCCGCTTACGATCGTAACGATGATCATGGTCGGGATCATGGTGTTCTGTTCGAAGAAATCTGCCGGGCAGAGCGGGGCATATTTTGCAAAACAGCAGAAAGATATTGGAACTGTGAATGGCTACATCGAAGAGATGATGAACGGACAAAAGGTGGTAAAGGTATTCTGCCATGAAGAAGAGAATATGCAGAACTTCAAGAAGCTGAATGATGAACTATATGTCAGTGCAGACAGAGCCAATACATTTGCCAACTTCTTAGGACCGATCAATGCACAGATCGGAAATATCAGTTATGTAATCTGTGCGATCGTCGGGGGTGTACTGGCACTTGGAAAAGTCGGAGGATTTACCCTTGGAGGTCTGGCAAGCTTCCTGACATTCAATAAGAGTTTCAGCATGCCGATCAACCAGATCAGTATGCAGATGAATGCAATTGTTATGGCGATGGCCGGGGCTGACCGTATCTTTAAGCTGATGGATGAAAAAGAAGAACTGGATGAAGGGTATGTGACACTGGTCAATGCCAGAGAAGAAGACGGAAAACTCACAGAATGTGAAGAGAGAACAGACCGCTGGGCATGGAAGCATACACATCAGGATGATGGCAGTGTGGATTATGTGGAAGTGAAAGGTGAAGTCGTATTCAATGGTGTGGATTTCGGCTATAACGATGAGAAGATTGTATTGCATGATATCAAATTATATGCAAAACCGGGACAGAAGATTGCTTTCGTCGGATCGACCGGAGCTGGTAAAACGACGATCACGAACCTGATCAACCGCTTCTATGATATCCAGGATGGCAAGATCCGTTATGACGGAATCAATATTAATAAGATTAAGAAAGCGGATCTCAGACATTCGCTTGGAATCGTTCTGCAGGATACACATTTATTCACAGGAACTGTGCGTGACAATATCCGTTTTGGAAAACTGGATGCGAGCGATGAAGAGATTGTGGCAGCCGCAAAGCTTGCCAATGCCGACAGCTTTATCCGCAGACTTCCGGATGGCTATGATACGATGCTGACCGGAGACGGAGCAAACTTAAGCCAGGGACAGCGCCAGCTTCTTGCAATTGCAAGAGCCGCTATTGCCGATCCGCCGGTATTGATCCTTGATGAGGCAACCAGTTCCATCGATACCAGAACGGAGCGGATCGTACAGGATGGAATGGATAAGCTGATGCACGGAAGGACAACATTTGTTATTGCCCATAGATTATCGACAGTCCGTAATTCTGACTGCATTATGGTACTGGAACAGGGAAGAATCATTGAGCGTGGTACACATGATGAACTGATCGAAGAGAAAGGCAGATATTATCAGTTGTATACGGGAAATGCGATCAGCGCGTAAGAATATAGAAAACAGAGAAAAATAAAAAAGCTTCCTTTGGGAGAATAAGAAAAATCTTATGATCCGAAAGGAAGCTTTTTTGTGCATGTATTCGTAAGGAGTTAAAAAGTGCCTTGCAGAACACATCTAAAATCACTATAATGGAAACAGACATTCGAAAAGGGGTAGAATGCATATGAAATCAATCATGTTATGTTATAATCTGAAAGGCACGAAAAAGGGAAGAAAGATCGGCATGCTGGGAAGTTTTCTTGGTTTTCGTGTGAAATACGTGGAAAAAGAAGAGTATTCAAAGACAATCGGAGTACTGACCGGACTGAAAGAAGAAGTGGCGGAAGAGGCATCTGTGGATGAAACTTCCGGGACAGACAATGAAAAAAATGAAGAAATGACAGACTTTGAAGAAGAGATGCTTGTCATGCTGCTGGCAGACAATCAGATGCTGGATAAGTTGTTGTTCCAGATGAGAAAAGAAAAAGTACAGGTTCCGCTGAAGGCAATCGTTACTGCAAAGAATCAGAACTGGACGTCAACAGCTCTTTACAGCGAAATAAAAAGAGAGCACGAATCCATGACGAAAGCAGAACAGGACGGAAAGAAAAAAGAAGAATAAAAAACCGGAAAGAAAGGAAACCATAAGATTGAGTATATACGATACATTAAATGAACAACAAAGAGAAGCTGTGTTCCATACAGAAGGACCACTTCTGATCCTTGCAGGAGCAGGGTCCGGAAAGACAAGGGTTCTGACACACAGAATTGCTTACTTAATTGAAGAGCAGCAGGTGAATCCATGGAATATCCTTGCAATTACATTTACGAATAAAGCAGCCGGAGAGATGAGGGAACGTGTTGACAAATTGGTTGGATATGGATCAGAGAGTATATGGGTAAGCACCTTCCATTCTATGTGCGTGCGTATCTTAAGACGCCATATCGATCTGCTTGGATATGATACCAACTTTACAATCTACGACAGTGACGATCAGAAGACACTGATGCGTGAGGTCTGTAAGCTTCTGCAGGTAGATACGAAGATGTTCCGGGAAAGGGCATTGCTTTCAGAGATATCTAAAGCAAAAGATGAACTGGTGACACCACAGGAATACCGGATGCGGGCAGAAGGGGATTACAGCCGGAAGAAGATTGCAGAAGTATACGAGGAATATGAAAAGCAGCTTCGTTCCAATAATGCATTAGATTTTGATGATCTTCTATTTAAGACGGTTCAGCTCTTCCAGACACAGAAGGACGTGTTGGAATATTATCAGGAGCGTTTCCGTTATATCATGGTAGATGAATATCAGGATACGAACATGGTACAGTTCGAACTGATCCGTCTGCTGGCATCCAAGTACCGTAACCTGTGTGTGGTTGGGGATGATGACCAGTCCATATACAAGTTCCGCGGTGCGAACATTAAGAACATTCTGGATTTTGAACATGTGTTTGAAGATACCAGAGTGATCAAGCTGGAGCAGAATTACCGTTCTACCGGCAATATCCTGAATGCAGCCAATGCCGTGATCCGGAACAATCAGGGAAGAAAAGACAAGACGCTCTGGACAGAGAACGAAGATGGAGATATGATCCAGTTCCGTCAGTTTGACTCTGCTTATGAAGAGGCAGAATATGTAGTCGGTGACATCAGACGCCATGTCAATAAAGAACTCTGCAGTTACAAAGACAATGCAGTCCTTTACCGCACCAATGCACAGTCCCGTATGTTCGAGGAACGTTTTGTCCGTGACAGTATTCCATATAAAGTCATCGGCGGTGTGAACTTCTATGCGAGACGTGAGATCAAGGATCTTCTTGCGTATCTGAAGACGATTGATAACGGAAGAGATGATCTGGCTGTCAGACGTATTGTAAATGTTCCGAAGCGAGGAATCGGACTGACCAGCATCAACCGTGTGCAGGAATACGCATCAACCAGAGAATGCAGCTTCTATGATGCACTCCGTGCCGTAGACCTGATCCCGAATATCGGAAGAGGACAGGCAAAACTGGAATCGTTCGTTGCAATGATCGAGCATTTTAAGAATGATACAGAAGACATGAGTGTATTGGAACTGTTGGAAGAAGTTATCAAAGAAACCGGTTATATCGATGCACTGATCCACGAATGCGAGAGTGAAGAGGCAACATCAAGAATTGAAAATATAGACGAACTCCGCAATAAGATCGCTGCTTATGAAGAAAGCTGTGCGCTACAGAATGAAGCACCGACACTTGGAGGATTTCTTGAGGATGTGGCTCTGATAGCAGATATCGACAGTCTGGATGAAAGTACAGATTATGTCGTATTGATGACATTACATAGTGCAAAAGGTCTGGAATTCCCACATGTATATCTGGCGGGAATGGAAGACGGACTGTTTCCGAGCTATATGACGATCACCGCAGACGATCCGGCAGAACTGGAAGAAGAAAGACGATTATGTTATGTAGGAATCACAAGAGCAGAGAAAGATCTGACACTGACCTGTGCAAGAAAACGTATGGTACATGGGGAGACACAGTATAAGAAGATGTCCCGTTTCTTAAAAGAAATCCCATTGGAACTTCTGGAGACAGGACCATCAGTAAAAAAAGAGAAGAAAGAAGAAAGTGAGCAGGTAAGGGCGAAGACCTCTTTCATGCAGGCGAAAGAAACATTTAAGACGAAGGCATTTACCGCACCAAAGCCGGTACAGCAGTTCGGGACACCAAAAGGCGGGAAGCTTCCTTACGGAGTGGGAGACCGTGTCAGACATATCAAATTCGGAGAAGGAACGGTAACTGCAATCATTGAAGGCGGACGTGATTATGAAGTAACAGTTCACTTCGACGGACCCGGAACGAAGAAGATGTTTGCCACATTTGCAAGACTTCAGAAAGTATAACAATCCGGAATCTATCCGGGATACAGGAGAAAAATCTGAAAAATAAGTAGTCATACACTACGTAAAGTGTTATAATAAGTAAAGAATGATTTGCCGAAAGAGCAGAGGAAAGGACGTGGGAGCATGAGTAAAGTAGAAGATATTATTGCAGCATCCAAGCTTAGCGAACTGATGAATAAAAAAGAAGAGGACAAACACGGCAAGACCGTACTCTGGATTCTGGCAGTAGTCGGAGCTGTAGCTGCAGTTGCAGGAATCGCTTATGCAGTATATTGCTTCTTTACCCCGGATTACCTGGAAGACTTCGAGGATGATTTCGATGACGATGATTTCGACGATGACTTTTTCGATGATGACGATCAGGTATAAGAACCGGGCGGATGAATAAGTGAAGAAAGAGGCAGGTTAGAAACCGATCTGGTAAAAGAAAGGCGACTGGCCTGCTTTTCTTTTGCAATCTCAAGTGCGTCCGCATGGAAAATTCAGTAATATTTATAGAAAGAAGAGAGAGAAGGTATGCAGGAACAGTGTTATGCATTACTGATTGATGCAGATAACGTATCAGCAAAATACATCAAGCCGATCCTGACAGAATTGTCAAAATATGGGATCATTACATACAAAAGAATATACGGAGACTGGACGAGCACACAGCATTCAAGCTGGAAAGATGAACTTCTGACAAACTCGATCACGCCGATCCAGCAGTTCAGTTATACACAAGGGAAGAATTCTACCGATTCAGCTATGATCATTGATGCGATGGATATCCTTTATACGAACGATGTGGATGGATTTTGCATTGTATCCAGTGACAGTGACTTTACAAGACTCGTCAGCCGTCTGAGAGAGAGTGGAAAGATGGTTATTGGCATGGGAGAAAATAAGACTCCGGAGCCATTCAGGAAAGCGTGTGATAAGTTTACGATTCTGGAAAATCTGATGAGTGAGCAGAATCCGGGAACATCGAAGAGCGAGACAACACATGACAGACGAAGTAAAGAGAAGATTGAAGATGCGATCATTAAGATGATCATTGAGAATCAGGATATCAATAAGCCAACCGGACTCGGTGAAGTAGGAAGCCGTCTGGTCAGTCTTTACCCGGACTTTGATGTGCGGAGCTACGGGTATAACATGCTGTCCAAGTTTCTGGAGGAATTCACAAGAATCCAGATGGTAAAACATGGAAATATCGTGTCGGTTACTTTGAGAGAGGATCAGGATCTGAAAGAAAATATCGACAGTTATGTCGTACAGATCGTGAAAAAGGCGGGAAGATCCGGAGTAGAACTCAGTACACTGGGAAATAAAATGTATGAAAAATACAAAGACTTTAAGATCCGCGATTATGGATATTCCCAGTTCAACCAGTATGTGAAAAGTCTGAAACATGTGAAAGTGGAACAGGAAGGGACGATCCTGAAAGCAGTATATAAAGGATAGAAAAGCGGAACAAGAGGCAGAATCGGAAATAGTAAAGATAATGAAATAAATTGCAATAGGCAAAAGCTATGACAGAAAGGATATATATGAAAAAAGGACAGGTATACGAAGGAATTATAGAATCCGTAGAATTTCCAAATAAAGGGCGCATTTATCTACCGGAAGAAGACAGATGGGTAGTTGTAAAGAATGGCGTACCGGGACAGAAGGTAAGGTTTTCTGTCAATAAGATCAGAAAAGGAAAGGCAGAAGGACGTCTTCTGGAAGTACTGGAACCGTCAGCCAGCGAGATTCCGTCAGCCTGTCCACATTTCGGACAGTGCGGAGGCTGTACTTATCAGAATCTTCCGTATGAAGAGCAGCTTGCCATGAAGAATGAGCAGGTGAAAAAAATGATGGATGAAGCGGTAGACGGGGAGTATATCTGGGAAGGCATCAAACCAAGTCCTGTCAGGACCGAATACCGCAACAAGATGGAATTCTCATTCGGAGATGAATACAAAGACGGACCACTGGCACTTGGTATGCATAAACGTGGAAGTTTTCATGATATTGTAAATGTGACAGATTGTCAGATCGTAGATGAAGATTACAGAAAGATTCTGGCATGTACACTGGAATGTGCGGGAGAATCGGGAATTCCATATTATCACCGCATGCGCCATGTCGGATATTTCCGCCACCTGCTGGTAAGAAAAGCAGTAAAGACAGGAGAAATCCTGGTGGATCTGGTCACAGCATCCGATACGGCAGAACTCGGAGTTGACCCGGCAGAGGCAATGAAAAAAATCCAGACATTTAAGGCTGCATGGCTGGAAAAGATGACAGCAATAAACTTCGATGGAACATTAGTCGGAATCCTGCATACAAAGAACGACAGCCTTGCAGATGTCGTAAAAGACGAAGGAACAGAAGTCCTGTTCGGACAGGATTATTTCTACGAGGAATTACTTGGATTAAAATTCAAGATCACACCATTCTCATTCTTCCAGACCAATTCATTGGGAGCGGAAGTCCTGTATGAGACAGCCAGAGAATACATCGGAGATACGAATGAAAAAGTTGTCTTTGATCTGTACAGCGGAACGGGAACGATCGCACAGATCCTTGCGCCGGTTGCGAAGAAAGTGGTTGGGGTGGAGATTGTAGAAGAAGCAGTAGAGGCAGCAAAAGAAAATGCGAAGTTAAATAATCTGGACAATTGTACATTCTGGGCAGGCGATGTATTGAAAGTCATTGATGAACTGGGGGAAGTTCCGGATCTGATCATGCTCGATCCGCCGAGAGACGGCGTGAATCCGAAGGCACTTATGAAGATCCTGAATTTCGGAGTGGAGCGTCTGGTGTATATCGCATGCAAACCGACCAGTCTGGCACGTGATCTGGAGATGATACAGGGACGTGGATATAAAGTGGAGAAGATCAGCGGGGTGGATTTATTCCCGGGAACGTATCATGTGGAGACTGTGTGCCTTTTGGGCAAACGAAAACCAGATGACACGGTAAAACTCAGCATGGATATGGATGATTACTATAGTATTATAAATGGTAAAGATGCAGAATGATGATTTTGCTATAGCGATCGTGTTGAACTCCTACTTTTTAAAGCGTCCACATTGATAATGTATCTGATTTTGGAGGAAAATTAATTTATGAACAAAGAAAAAGCAGATATGATTATTTATACGACAGAGGATGGTCTGACGAAAGTTGAAACTACTTTTGATGGTGATAC
>CAKRCY010000009.1:0-53903 GCA_934309195.1 uncultured Dorea sp. | reverse complement strand
AATGAATTATATGAACTGATCCAGAACGGAACTTATGAACCTGGTTCACAGCTTCCGTCAGAAACTACACTTTCCGCAACTATGAATGTCAGCCGTATGACACTGCGAAAAGCACTTACCTTATTAAGAGAAGACGGACTGATCAAAGATGTACAGGGCGTCGGACATTTTGTGCGTGAACCTAAAGCTGTCGGTTTCCAGAGACGCAAACCTCCCCGGAGAGCCGGTTCTGCAGATTCCGCAACTGTTGCAAATGCGAAAGACAGCGTTTCAGATGAAATGCTGTCTTCCGATGGCAGTATGACACATCCTGTCCACGACAGCTGTCAGGAAGAACTGAACAATGTTGAACTGGATTTCCGTATCGAGCCGCCGTCAAAATCAATTTTAGACAGCTTTGACCACTATACGGCTGCTGTTGTCATCGTCGACCGCTGGTACAAGCACGAGGGACATACCATTGCATATTCTTTAAGTTTTATCCCGATCGAGCTGGTCGGCAGACTGCAAATTGACTTGAACAGCACAGATGCCCTGCTGGAATTTCTGGAGCATACCTGTTATGAACAAGGTCATCACTGCAGCCGCTGTGTTACGTATTCTACTGCCGGAAACTTCTCTGCAAAGAATTATAAACTGTCCAGCCATGATTCTTTCCTTATGACACATGAGAATGTGTATGATGAGAATGAGGAGATACTTGTGGTTAGTAAGCATTATATACCGGCAGAGATGTTTGAATTGAAGTTTTCTATTTAATCTACCAGACTGGCTGCCCAGACCTCCATAAAAGTCAGGAACTCTTTCCTGACTTTTATTCCGTGGATATAGAATACCTGAAGAATCTAAATGGCAGCTATCACCTCACTCACAAGTTTTTCAAAATCTTTCGCCACTCTGTCCGCCGTCTCCTGGACTTCGGCGTGGTTAAGCTTTGCATCACTGACTCCTGCTGCCATATTCGTAATGCAGGAGATTCCGCACACTTCCATTCCCATATGTCTGGCTGCCATGGCTTCGCATGCAGTACTCATACCGACTGCGTCTGCGCCCCAGCTTCTGACCATGCGGATTTCTGCCGGTGTCTCGTAGTTTGGCCCTGTCAGCTGTACGTATACACCTTCTTGAAGCGGTATTCCACAGTCTTTTGCACTTTTACGGATGATTTTCTGAAGATTTTTACTGTATACTTCGCTCATATCCGGAAATCTGGTTCCGAGTTCTTCGCTATTCGGTCCGATCAGCGGACTTGGTACTGCCGTCGTGATATGGTCTGTGATCAACATAAAGTCCCCTGGTTTAAATGATGGGTTTACTCCACCTGCCGCATTAGTCAGAAGGACCTTCTTTGCTCCCATCATCCCCATTAATCTGGTTGGCAGTACAACATCCTGCATCGGGTAGCCTTCATAATAATGTACCCTTCCCTGCATCAGTACAACCGGAACATCTTTCACATAACCGAAGACAAACTGCCCTTTATGTCCCTGTACAGTCGATACCGGAAATCCTTCAATCTCTGTATATTTTACAATCTTTTCTATCTGAATCTTCTCGGCATAATCTCCGAGACCCGAGCCTAAGATGACTGCTTTTTCTGGTTTAAAATCGGTCTTTTCTCTTATACTCTTTAAGCATTTTTCCAGTTTTTTATACATACTTCAACATCCTTTCTTTCACCGCATCATCTGCAAATGCCACATCCACTGCATTCCTCATCATAAGATGAATCTCTTCATCGGTAATTCCATAATTCTTCTGGATGAATTCTAGTTCTTTTGTCAGTGTCGTATTGCTGACTGTACGGTTATCGGTATTTACCGTTACCTTTAATCTAGCATTCAGGAACTCCCGCATCGGATAATCCTTTGTGCTTTCTACCGCTTTTGTCTGCAGATTGCTGATCGGGCACATCTCGATACCGATGCCTTTTTTCCGCAATTCTTTTTGTATATCAGCATTCCCTCTCATGGCTATTCCGTGTCCGATTCTACCGGCTCCGGCTTCTACTGAATCAAGAATATTCTGTACACTTCCGCATTCACCTGCATGTAAGGTAAATGGCATGCCAAGTGCTTTTGTCTTTTTGAACAGTTCCATGAACTCCGACATCGGATACAGGTTTTCTGCTCCTGCAAGATCAGCTGCACATACTCCATATCCCAGATATGCTCTTGCAGTCCGGATCATCCTGGCATTCTCTTCTTCACTATGATGGCGCATGGCACAGGTAATTACTCCATACTCTATACCGAAGTCTTTTTTTCCTCTTTCCAGTCCGTTAAGCAATGCTTCGATAACTTTGCTACAGTTCATATCCTGCGTTTCCGACAGAAGCGGTGCAAAACGGATCTCTGCATAGCATACATTTTCCTGTTTCATGCCTCTTAATACATCATAGCCAGCTTCTTGCAGTCCGGCTTCGTCCATGATACATTTTCCCGGAAGGTCGAATTTCTGCAGATATTCATTCAGACTTCTGCAGTCTTCAGATACACTGAGTTCACTTTTTGACACTTTCCGTCCCAGTCTTTCTTCTATAAATGTGTGGCTCAGAGATCCGTCCAGATGACAGTGCAGCTCTACCTTTGGCAACGCTTTTAATTCTTCTGTTGTCATAATTTTCCCCTTATTCTTTCTTAAGATTCCCAGGTCCGAATCCCAACGGCAATAACTCTTTTAACGTATAGATATCATAATGTTCCACATCTGTTGCAAGAATGATCTGAAATGTTTCCGGATCACAAAATTCCATCATCACCTGTCTGCACACTCCGCACGGCGGTGCATATTCTGTCAGGACCCCGTCTTTTCCTCCTACAATACAGATTGCATCGAATTCCTGCACGCCTTCACTTACTGCCTTAAAAATTGCTGTTCTTTCTGCACAGTTTGTTGGTGCGTATGCAGCATTTTCAATATTGCATCCCGTATATATGCTTCCATTTTTCGCCAATAATGCTGCTCCGACTTTGAATCCTGAATAAGGTGTGTAAGAATACTTTAACTGTTCTATTGAAATTTCGATCAGTTGTTTTGGATTATACTTCGGCTTGTTTCTATTCTCTGTCTTCCCCATCTTGTTTCCCTTCTTCTGTTATTCTCTTTCTTTGTCACACCGGATCAGATTTCTCACTGCACCTACCGCTGTCCGGACCGCCATATCGGTATCATGTACCACCGGATTTTCCAGTCCGAGTTTCTCTCTTTCCTGATTTGCCATAACCAGAAAACATGCCCCGGCTCTGGCACGTAATTTACCGGCCACGATGAACAGTGCTGCAGACTCCATCTCGGAAGCCAGACATCCCATCTTCTTCCATGCCTCCCATTTGTTCAACAGTTCATAGCCGACAGGCATTGCTTCCGGTTCATGCTGTCCGTAGAATGCATCCTTTGACTGTACCACTCCTGTATGCCAGGTGCAGCCATCTTCTTTTGCAGCCTGCACCAGTGCATTCGTTACCTCCAGACTGGCAACTGCCGGATATTCGATTGGTGCATATTCTTTGCTTGTCCCTTCCATGCGGATCGAACCAGTCGCGATCACGATATCACCGCTTTTTACTTCCGGCTGCATTCCACCGCAGGTGCCTATCCGGACAAATGTATCTGCACCGCACCGCGATAATTCTTCCATTGCGATTGCTGCTGACGGTCCTCCGATTCCCGTTGATGTCACGCTGACTTTTTCCCCGTCCAGCATTCCTGTATAAGTCGTAAATTCCCTGTTACTGGCAATCAGCAGCGGAGTATCCAGATATTCCGCTATCTTCTCACATCTCCCCGGATCTCCCGGCATAATTACATAGCGTCCGATTTCGCCTCTGGCGACCTGAATATGATACTGTCTGCTTGTATCTTCTGAATAATTTTTCATACCGATCCTTCCTTTCGAGCCAGTGGGGACGGTGTTTCCGGTCTTTTTCCTGTCCCCTCTGGTCTTTAATCTTGTTTTTATTTTATCACAATTCTGGCCAAAATAATTTTATTTTCTGACTTTTTCAAAATAACTTTCAAATAACACCACGCAAAAAAAGCCAGTGGAGACGGGGAAAACCGTTTTCCCCGTCCCCACTGACTTATTGCACTTTCTCGATATAATCCAGGATCATATCTGCCGCGTCTTCCAGGTCAATCTTACCAGTATTGATCATCAGATCATAATTCTGCGGATTGCCCCATGTTCTTCCGGTATAATAATTATAATATCTCTGTCTGGATACATCTTCTTTCTCCATCTCTTTCAGAGAGATGCCTTCGTAAGCCTCCTTACTTCTTCTTTCTCTGAATGCATCATCTGCGTAGATGAATATGTGATAACAATCCGGAAAATCAGAAAGTACTGCATCCGCACAACGTCCTAAGAATACTCCGCCTGATTTTTCTGCAAGTCTCTGGATCAGAGCTGCCTGTTCTTTGTACATCTTATTGTAATCCGGAATGATTTCACTGCCAATTCCAAATCCGCCAAAAAAACTGCTGTGACTGCCCGGCACTTTATATGCTTCTTCCAGAATGCTTTCCACATCCAGATCTCCGTTTCCAATCCTTTCTGCCGCCATATATACAATCTGTCTGTCATAGCAGCGCACCTGCATCTTCTTTGCAAGAATCTCTGCAACTTCTCTTCCGCCGCTTCCATACTGACGGCTGATAGTAACAATCGTATGTTCTTTCATCTTACAGCTCTCCTTTCGCTTCCCGTTCGATCAGTTCTTTCATGATATCCGGATACTGTTTATCCAGATGATAGAACAGAAGAACCACAAGCACACCACCTGCAACGATCAACGGACCGCCTTTGTAAATGTTCACGATCATATGTAATGCGCTGTCCGGCTGACTTACACTTCCGGATGCACTACTGATATAGCCGCCTACAGAAAGAAGCCCTGTCATAACTGCGGATGTGATACCTGCACCGACTTTTGTTCCGATAGAACCACCGGCGAAGATCAGACTTTCCTGACGTACATGTGTTTTCCACTGTCCGAATTCTACTACATCACCGATCATACCAAATACTACCGCATTCAGTGGAGCAAGACCGATTGCTCTTGCCAGACAGCTCATTACCATCCATGGAATGCTGTATGGATTCAGGAAGAACAAAAGCTGTCCCACCAGTGCGATCACACTTCCTGCCAGTGCAATATTTCTCTTTCCAAACTTGCGGATAAGCGGTGCACATAAGAAGATAAATACAACTAACGTCAGGATTTCTGTCAGATACAATGCACTATACAGCCATGTATCATTCTTGAAAATATATTTGCAATAATATGGTAAGATGGTTCCTGACACACTGAAGGATATGCTCTGGAACATCCACAGCAATAATACTGCCCAGAAATACTGGTTTGTAACCAATAACTTCAAGCCTTTCCCTACCGGAACCTTTTCTGCCTTCTCCTTTCCTGCGATCACAACTGTCTCCTTACAGTTGATAAAGCAGATCAGAAGTAAGATCAGGGCGATCACAGCCCATACCGTCATTGTCTTTACCCATGCTGCCTGGTCATTTCCGAATAATTTAACCAGTGGAGTCGTACAGGTAACAGCGATGATCTTGCCAAGCGGAGATAATCCCATTCGTACGACACTTAACATATCTCGTTCGGATGATACTCTTGTCATCATAGCCGACAGGCTTCCGTAAGGAAGATTAATTGCTGTATAACATACGGTTGTACAGAAGTTATAGGTTACAAAGATATAGACAGACTGAACCAGTCCCATCGTATGCGGTACCGTAAACAACAGGATTGCTGACAGCGCATACGGTACACTCATCCACAGGATCCATGGTCTTGATTTTCCCCATTTGGAATTGGTCTTTTCTACGATGATTCCCATGATCATGTCAGAAAATCCATCAAAAAACCGGGATATCAGCATGATCAGACCTACCGTTGCAGCTGCAACTCCTACATAATCCGTATAGAATAATGTCAGAAGTGTTCCAACCATACCAAATACTACATTACATGCCACGTCGCCCCCGGCGTAAGATAATCTGACCGGCCATGACAATTTTCCATTTGCTGCGTTGTTCGCTATTTTTTCTTCCACGTCTCTTCTCTCCTTTTCCCACATAAAATGATTTCTCTTGATATGCGAAAAGATCTGCAAATCAATGCTTCACAGATCTTTTCTATTTATGCCTTCTCTTTTATGTCCTATACTGCTTTTCTTTAGACTGTGATTTCAGATATTTTAACCGGACGGTGTTCTTCCAGAGATTTCTTCGCTGCAAGTCCCATCAGTACCGGCTGCAATCCGTCCATAACACCAAGTGGTGTATCTGTATCATTTTCGATCGCTTCTATAAAGCATTTGATCTCTTTTGCGTAAGCTGCCATGTAACGCTCCAGGAAGAAGTATAATGGTTTCTCGCCTGTTACGCCGTCTGCACTGCTGATGACTGCTGATGATGTTGAATCGTTGGATACCGCAACCATTCCTTTTGATCCGAATACTTCCGCTCTCTGATCATATCCGTACGCTGCTTTTCTAGAGTTATCAATCACTGCGATCGCACCGTTTTCCATCTTCAATGTGATAACTGCTGTATCTACATCTCCGGCCTCTCCGATTGCAGGATCTACCAATACAGCTGCTTCTACGTATACTTCTGTTGCATTGCATCCTGCAAGGAAACGAACCATATCAAAATCATGGATCGTCATGTCAAGGAAGATTCCTCCGGATACTTTTACATAGTCTGCACACGGTGGCTCCGGATCTCTGGATGTGATCTTAATGATATGTGTATCTCCGATCTTTCCATCAGCTACTGCCTTCTGTACTGCTTCAAAGTTGTGGTCAAATCTTCTGTTGAATCCTACCTGGTATTTTACGTTGCTGTCTTTTAATGCATCGATAACTTCTTTAATCTTAGCTACATCGTGATCGATCGGTTTCTCACAGAATACATGCTTACCTGCTTTGATTGCCTCTACGGAAATCGGTGAGTGTGTATCTGTAGATGAACAGATCAGTACGGCATCAATCTCCGGATCTGCAAGGATTTCTTTATAATCCTTAGTCACTGCCTCTACGCCCATGTTTGTTGCCCATTTTGCTGTCTCATCATTCATGAATGGATCTGCCAGCATCTTTACTTTTGCATCTTTTACCTGTGTGCAGATACTTTCTACATGTACTCTCCCAATTCTTCCTGCTCCGATAATTCCTACGTTTACCATTTTTTCTTCTCCTTTTTCGTTCTTGTTTTTTAGTTTCTATAATCCTGTCTTTTCAGAAATGAACTTTCTTGCTTTCAGTGCATATTCCAATGGATTGGCCTTTGCCGGATCCTGTTCGGCTTCTACTACCATGTATCCGGTATATCCGGATTCTTCCAATACCTTGAATATTGGGTCAAAATCAATATCTCCGTCTCCAGGTACGGTGAATGTTCCCATTCTGACTCCGTCCAGGAAACTTAATTCTTCCTTCTTTACTTTTTCTACCATGTCTTTTCTGATGTCTTTCAGATGCACATGTTTGATTCTGTCTGCGTATTTCTTCACCATTTCCAGTGGGTCTTCTCCACAGTATGCGAAATGTCCGGTATCAAATAAGAGACTTACATATTCCGGATCGGTGTTTGCCATCATGCGTTCAACTTCATCTGCATTCTGTACAACTGTTCCCATGTGATGATGGAAAGTAAGTGCAATTCCGTACTCGTCTTTTGCAATCTTTCCAAGTCTGTTCATTCCGTCGCAGAATGTCTTCCATTCTTCATCGTTCATTACATATTTGTGTCCGAAGATTGGTGTATCAAGCATCCCCTGTACGCTGTAACTCTGCTCGGAAGCTCCGATTACTTTTGCTCCCATTTCTTTTAAATATGTAAGCTGTGCGCGGAATTCTTTTTCTACCTCTTCGAACGGCTTCGTGATCAGGAATGCGGAAAACCACTGGTTGCAAATCTCTACGCCTCTGAGATTCAATGCATGTTTCAGTATTTTTGTATCTTTTGGATATTTGTTGCCGACTTCTGATCCGGTGAATCCTGCAAGTGCCATCTCACTGACACACTGTTCAAATGTATTCTCACTTCCAAGATCTGGCATGTCATCATTGGTCCATGCGATTGGTGCGATTCCAAGTTTTACTTTTTCTTTGTCAAACATCTTTCTTACCTCTCTTTTCTTGATATTTCTTTTCTTGATATTTCTTTTCTTATCCTTTTTTGTTTTTTCGTGTTTTTCTTTGTGACTATATAATACTAAGGATCTGTCTGCTCCTGTATTGGGAGAATCTTTTGAAACGTGTGCTTTATTTTCGGTTGTTATTTTTTTGTTTTTTGTGTCTTTTTTTCAGATTGGCCTGCTGACACTTTTTGTATCTTATTTTTGGGTGTTATCTTTTGTTTTTATTTGTGCACGCATATTTTTATTTGTGCACGCAAAAATTTATATAAAAAAACAGTTGTTTCTACAATTTCAACACTGTAGAAACAACTGTCTTTTCTTCCGTTTAATCGGAACATTTTCTATATTGTGCAGGACTCATTCCTTCCGTTTTCTTAAATACTTTTGAGAAATAATGATAATCATTGAAACCTGATTCTTCTGCTACCTGCCACATTTTAAGATTGGTCTCTTTTAATAACTTCTTTGCATGTTCCATTCTCAGATTCAGCAGATAATTTGCAAATCCGATCCCCATCTCCTGGCTGAACAGATAACTCAGATACGTGCTGTTCACACCAGCCGTTTCTGCCGCATCGCCAAGCCCCACTGCTTCCCGGTAATGTCTTGCGGCATACTCCGCCGCAATTCTGACCGGCTGGCTTAAATCTTCCGGGATATCCTGTGCTCCGCATTCAAATACCCGTTCTGCCAGGTGTTCCAGTTCCTCTTGTACCTCTCCGATATAGCCAAACTGTATATCCATCCCCGAAGTTACCGGCTGCAATTTCTGCTCCAGTTCCCGGAACCACTGCCGTACCAGCTGACTGTCACACCGCACTTTCCGGAACGCCTGTACAGTCTTTTCTGACATGGAAAGGAATTCTGCCTTTCCATTTTTCTTTCTTAACAGTTCCGCTGCCTCCAAAAGTTTTTTTGCTTCTTCCGGAAGTTCTGTTCCCATAACGTTATCGACTTCGTAATAGGAGATTTTATCCTTTTCATAGAAACTATTCTTTACCATCATCCTTGCCTGCTGATATGCCTGTCGGAGTGCATCCGCTCCTATACAGATATTGCTGACACCAATCTTGTAGACTTCCTCCTCTTCTGCACAGATCTTATAACATGCCGATGCTGTTCCGGTCAGATACTGATACATGGAACTGCTTTTGTGTTCCTCTGACAGATCCAGAAAACAGCAATACGTTCCATTTCCAAGATAAATCATTTCTTTTTCCGGTTCTGATCCGCCGGTCCCTGCACTCAGCTTTTCCTGCATATGCCGGTAAAACTCGAGACTGTATTGCTCTTTCTTTGCCTCTTCCAATGGATCATCGGTATACTCTGCATCTTCTCTTTTGATCACGATCACTGCACTGTTCTTATATTTTCCACATATTCCTGCCTGGATTCTTTTCTCTTCACGCTCTTCTCCGAACATCGTTCCTGCCAGAACCTGATTAAAGAACAGGAATTTTTCATTCATATTTCCTGTATGATCTGTCTTTTCTCCGGTTTCTCTTTCAGTATCTGCAATGCTTTCTTTTGGATCTTCTCTGCTCTGCCCGATATGTTCTTCTGCAGCTTTAAGTACTGTATACAGGCTTTCTTCATTCAGCGTATTCTTTAATACATACTCGTCTGCCCCTTCTTTCATGGCTTTCTTTACATATTCGAATTCATCATGGCAGCTAAGTACAATTATATAAATATCCGGGTATTTTTTTCTGATTTCCCTGATCAGTTCGATCCCGTCCATTAGCGGCATTGCAATATCGGTAACGACCAGATCCATCTTCTCCCGGTCCAGCACCTCCAGTGCTTCTTCCCCGTCTCTTACATCCGCTGTAATCTCAAATCCTGCCTTTTCCCATGACGACAACATCTTCAGATAACTCCGCACAAGAAAGTCGTCGTCCGCCAGTAATGCTTTTCTCATGATTCTTCATCCTCGCTTCTGTTCACAGGCAGGTAGATGATTGCCTCTGTACCTTCCCCGCTGCTTTTCAACAAAAGTTTTGCCTGTGTTCCATAATATAATTTCAGACTTTCCTGAATATTCGATATCCCGACTGCTGTAAGTCCCTTCGTCTTCTTCCCCTTCTTTTTCAACAATTCTTCTATCTGTTCCTGCGTCATTCCTCTTCCGTTATCTCTGACTTTCATATAAAGTCTGGAGCCGGAAGTATACGCTTCTATCGTTAGATCTTTTCTGTTATTTTTCAGATCCAGTCCATGAATCAGCGCATTTTCCACAAGCGGCTGTAAGATCAGCCTTGGTATCAGACATTGCTCTGCTTCGCGCTCTATCTCATAAGCCACCTGATAATCTTCTCCGTTACGGAATTCCTGCAGGTGAATATAATTTTCCAGCACCTGTATTTCCTCTGCGACTGTCAGAAATGTACCTTTTTTCCGTATACATGTCTGCAGCAATTCTACAAAATCTTCGATGACCGCTGCTATTTCTTTCTGATCATGGATCATTGCATAACATTTGATGGAATTCAATGTGTTATACATAAAATGCGGTGTGATCTGATACTGTAATGCTTCCAGCTCCGCATCCTTTTTCTTCTTTTCTTCCTGAATGAGCTGTCCGATCAATTCTTCAATCCGGTCCAGCATCCGGTTGAATTCTTCCGCTGCAAGACCAATCTCGTCTCTGGATACGACCTCTGCCCGGGTGTCCATCTCGCCATCTGAAATAGACTGCATTGCTGTCATCAATTTTCGCACTGGTTGATACACAATCCTTGATATATATACAGCTGCAAGCATTGCAAGCAATCCAAATATTGCTGTCATACCAAATATATATTTTCTCATCTGCGTCAGGTCACTTAACACGGCACTTCTTTTCACACTGGCAAATATCCCACAGCCCGAAAAGCTTCCCTCACAGTAAATATATATATTCTTTCGCTCTGTCCCTATTGATTCTGAATGTCCTATCACATTTTTATATCGCTTTACCGAAAATTCTTTTCCCATCTGTGATAATTTTCTTGCAGCAATCACCTTACCGCCGCCAATCAATTCTATCTGATCCAGTTCCTGATTCGATGGATCTTCCAGATAATCATAACTTAGATTTTCTTCTTCTATATTGGCGCACAGATATCCTATCACATTTCCGTCATCACCGGTTACCTTTTCCGCAAACTGTAATAACTGTTCTCCATCGTGCACCAGATCTTCCATGATCACCGGTCCGTTATTTTTTTTACATTGTTTTTCGAATCGGCGAAGATTATCCTCTTTGATCTCACTTCTGTACACCGGATAATCCAGTGTTGTAACAACCTGACGCTCATCCGAGATGACCAGATACATCGATGAAATTGCCTGATTCTTCTTGGAAAATATACGCAATCTGGTCGAAATATGATTCAGCCGGTTCTCATTTTTATCACTCAGATACTGCTCCAACTCCTCCTTGAGTTCCCTGTCACAGGAAGCTTTGATGTTGATATTACATACATTTTTCATCATGTCATCCACGGTGTCTGTCAGTAACCGCGTTTTTTGGCTAAGCACAGTAACATAATTTTCTTCGATCATCCGGGATGACTTTCCATAGAATACGAAAGCCATTGCTGCTGCCGTAAGCAACGTAATTCCGGTAATTGCGATCAGAACTTTACTTCTTATACTTCTGACTCTCATCTTTTTTCCTGTACTCCTTTATATTTTCCTGTGTCAGTATCCCTGCCTTCAGATAATACTGCTTTTTTGGATGTTTCCCATCCCGCAGCTTCTTAATATAGTGAATGGTTTCATAACCAATCTCATAACCGGACTGTGCTGCCAGTGCTGAGATTTGTCCATTTTCCAGCGCTTTAAGGGAATCTTCTTGTTCATCCACCGTAACAATTCTGATGTCTGTATCTTTCAGCTCATCGACCAGTCCCATCGCTGTGACTGCACTGGTCGCCATGATTCCTTGAATCTGTGGATATTGCCCCATCAGATCACGGACTTTCTGTTCCGACATCTGCAGATTGGCATAGCCGCTTTCTACGAACTTCACCGTCATCTGCGGCTCCGACTTCATATATTCTTCAAATCCTTCTACACGCTCCCGATGACCTTTCTGTCTTAAATCACCTGCTACGATTCCTACCTGTCCTTTATGATCCAACTGCTCGGCCAGTTTCTTTGCCAGCTGATATCCTGTCTTATGGTTATCGATTCCGATATACGGAAGTTTCCCGGATTCCATTCCATTATCAAATAATACGGCTGTAATTTTCTTTTTCTGTATTTCTTTCAGATACTCCGGAACATAATAAGAATCTATCGGTGCAATTGCCAATGCATCCACCTGTTGATCAATCAACTTTTCCACCTGTTTTTCCTGTACTTCCCTGTCCAGTTCTGAATCCGGTGAAAGTGTGATCACATCCATATCATATTTTGCAGCCGCTGCTTCCATACCGGAATTTACCGACTTCCAATATTCACTGGTGTTTGACTTTGTTACTACTCCCACCACATACCTGTCTTTTGTCTTCTGATAAGAACTTTGATTACTGCATCCGCAGCACAGGAGTCCGATTATAAGAAATACGACCGATACCTGCATTCTTCTTCTCTTCATCTTTTTCGTATCCTTTTGTCTGAAATATATTTTCTCGTTCCTATGATTCAAATTCCATAAAAATTACAAATTATAT
The DNA here is from genome assembly GCA_934309195.1 of uncultured Dorea sp. Lineage (GTDB taxonomy): Bacteria > Bacillota > Clostridia > Lachnospirales > Lachnospiraceae > Dorea_A. The sequence goes on along the minus strand of CAKRCY010000009.1, from coordinate 41,074 downwards.
TTCGTCTTAATATCAATTCCTGTATACAGATATTCTGTTTCCGGATATATTCCGTTCAATAAGATATCCGCAAGAATCCTCGGCGGCCGGTATCCCTGTTCGAACCCATTCTGATCGATCAGAAAATCTGCCGTTCCATCTTTTAACAGTGCCTCATTCTTTGCCGTCTGGTCATAGATCACAACGTATGGCCGCTGCTCGACACCAAGTTTGCGGAATGCCTCGACAATGCCTTCCTGTCCGCCGGATACCACAAAGATTCCGTTGATCCCGGATATACTCATCATGGCATTCTCTATAATGTGTTCCACTTCATCTGCATTGTTAAAGCTTCCCTGCACGCCGGCAATCTCAAGCTTTGGTGAAATATTCTTTATCTCTTCTACGAATCCGTCTACACGGGAATTATTCAGCATACTGCTGAAATATCCGGTAATGACAAGGATCTTTCCGACTCCTCTGGTCATCATCCCGAATAAACCTGCTGCCGTCTGTCCGCTTAACTTATTATCCATTCCGACAAAGCAGCATCTCTTCGTTCCAACAATATCCGAGTTAAATGTCACGACAGGGATCTTCTTTTCATTTACAAGCCAGTTCAATTTCTCCCTGACGCCTTCGGTATCTACCGGCATCAGTGCCAGTCCCTGGATTCCTTCTTTCACCAGTTCGTCAATTGCACGCAGCTGGTCCTCTTCACGCACGGACGCATTTTCTTTCACGATCACTTCCACGCCAAGCTCTTCCAGCTCTTTTTTTCCGGTCTGGATTCCTCTGTTTACTTCCAGCATGAAGGACGACCCGGAAAGCTGGGTTACGATTCCGATCTTGTTCTTTCCTCCGGCATTTTTCTGTCTCTTTCTTGCTTTGTGCACATAACCCATCTCTTCGGCGGTTTTTTTCACCATTTCTGCCACTTCCGGATTGATCCGGCCGCGGTTATTAAGTGCCCGGTCTACGGTTCCCCTGGATACGCCTGCTTTTTCGGCGATCTGCTGTATTGTTACTGCCATATACGCTCTCCTTATTTACACTAATTTTTTCATATAACTCACTGCTTTTTTATCTTTCATAGTATATATAATATCACGCACTCAAAAAGCACGCAATATTCCACTGCGTGCTTTTCTTATTTCGTAACATCTTACAATTTTGTTCTCTCTGTAACAGGCCTTATCTCCTGTTTTTTCGGCATATTGCCAATACTATCTCTTCACATTAAACGCTGCTTTTCCAGGATATACAGCGCTTGCTCCGAGCTCTTCCTCGATTCTCAGTAACTGGTTGTATTTTGCAACTCGTTCTGATCTCGAAGGTGCTCCTGTCTTGATCTGGCAGGTATTCAGCGCTACTGCAAGGTCTGCAATTGTTGTATCTTCTGTCTCCCCGGAACGGTGCGATGAGATAGCTGTGTATCCGGCTTTGTGTGCCATCTTGATCGCTTCCAGTGTCTCTGATACCGAGCCGATCTGGTTTAACTTGATAAGGATAGAGTTACCGCATCCAAGTTCAATACCTTTGGAAAGTCTCTCTGTATTCGTTACGAACAGGTCGTCTCCGACTAACTGTACTTTGTCTCCAAGTTCAGCGGTAAGCTTCTGCCATCCTTCCCAGTCTTCTTCGTCTAATGCATCTTCGATAGAGATGATCGGATACTTGTCTACCAGTTTCTTCCAGTGCTCGATGAGTTCTTCGGAAGTGAATTTTGTTCCTGCTTTTGGAAGTACATATTCGCCCTTCTTCTCACCTTTCCACTCAGAAGATGCTGCATCCATAGCGATCATGAAGTCTTTTCCAGGCTCATATCCAGCATCTTTTACTGCGTCTAAGATGTACTGGATTGCTTCTTCATCAGACGCAAGGTCCGGCGCGAATCCACCTTCGTCACCTACAGAAGTTGCAAGTCCTTTTGATTTTAATAATGCTGCTAATGCATGGAATACTTCTGCACACCAGCGGAGTGCTTCTTTGAAGCTTGGTGCTCCTACAGGCATGATCATGAATTCCTGTACGTCAACGGTGTTGGCTGCATGTGCACCTCCGTTTAATATATTCATCATAGGTACCGGAAGTCTGTTACCATTAACTCCTCCGAGGAAACGGTAAAGTGGAATCTCCAGTGCATTTGCTGCTGCACGTGCACTTGCGATCGACACTGCAAGGATTGCATTTGCACCTAAGTTTGATTTATCTTTTGTTCCGTCTGCTGCGATCATTGCTGCATCTACTGCATAGATGTCTGATGCGTCTACACCTTTCAGTGCATCACTTATCACTGTATTAATATTCTCTACGGCTTTGGTTACACCTTTTCCGCCGAAACGGGATTTGTCCCCATCACGCAGTTCCAGTGCTTCGAATTCTCCTGTAGATGCACCGCTTGGTGCTGCACCTCTTCCTACCGTTCCATCCAGAAGATATACTTCTGCCTCTACCGTCGGATTACCTCTCGAATCAATAATCTCTCTTCCAATAACCTTCTCAATTGCTAAAAAATTCTCCATGTCAAGATCCTTTCCCATGAAGACGCTTCTGCCTCTCTTGCTCAGGGATGAGACAGAAGGAGTCTGCCATGATTTATTCACACGATAGTTAGGTTTCTCTAACCATCGTTAGCATATCATAACATTTTAAATAAATCAAGAATATATTTTTATTAAAAATGAGAAAATTAACCGATAGAACATTGACCGAAGACATTTTCTTCTTTCAAAAGCACAGCAAAAAAGGCGGCAACCAAAACTTCTTCTGATCACCGCCCAAAGGATATAAATGTATGTCGAATTTTGCAATTATGAAATTAAGCCACCCGGGACAGTCAAAAAGCCACTTTTCACGTCCCCCTGGCTAGCAAAGTGCCTTTCCAAGTGCCTGGCAAGCTGCGACTGCGTCATCATCCGGTGCTTCGTTTGCAAGTACACTCTCACACGCAAGGACAGCTCCGTCACCTTTGCATGTCTCTTCCCATGTTCTCATCCATTCTCCGTCTCCCCATCCGTAAGATCCGAAGAGTGCGATCTTCTTTCCGCCAAGCTTGCCTTCGCAGTCAGAGAACATTGGCTCGAATTCGCTGTCTTCCAGTTCTTCTGCTCCCATAGCCGGGCATCCGAATGCTACTGCATCGTAAGCGTCCATCTTATCTGCGCCGAATTCAGAAGCTGTCAATACATCTACTTCTGCTCCTGCTGCTTTTGCTCCTTCTGCTACTTCGTTTGCCATAGCCTCTGTGTTACCTGTTCCGCTCCAATATACTACTGCAATTTTACTCATTGTTTTCTACCTCTTTCATTGATAATTTTATATGTCAGGCAGCTACTGTAAGCTGCAAAACACTTCTTCCCTGCTGCCAGAGACGTACATAGACATCTCTGCATTTTTTATATTTAGCAAATGTTTTCCGGCACGCGCACTCATCACAATATACCTTCCAGCATCCCACACATTTGAAATTGCGTCCCTGATTTGCGATAAATCCGATCACATCTCCCAACGGGTAATCCAGAAAGATTCCAATTTCATGCGGGAATTCATTGTTTTCACCGATTCTTGATTTTAACCGGTTCAGTGCATATTCAATCTCTGTGCCTTCATAACCGTATTTTTTCAGGAACTTTTCGACTCCCGGCCGGTTCAGACTGACCTCGAGCTGTTTTTTACGATAGACATAAACCAGTACGCGGTTCTCCTGTCTCCGTAATATATAGAGACGGATACCTTTTTCTTTCATGCACTGATTCCAGAATGCAATCTGATTTTCTATATCCGTATCATCAGCAAATGTCATATTGAATAAATTTGCAGATTTCATTGATGCAAGTGTCGCCGAGCAATGCTCCACCAGACATTTTTCGATCAGATATCTGTTCTCCATCTTAGTTCCTCCTAACGCTCGTTAGAGTTATCTAACAACCTATATTTGAATACTATATCATTCTTTCCAGACTGTCAAGAATTATGTACAAAAAAGAAGCTTGATGAAAATTTATTTCATCAAACTTCTTTTTATTTTCTTATCTGTTATTTCATTTTTATTTATAAAAATATTTTTACTCATCTAAAAGATTCTGCATACTCTTAAGTCCGATCAGCAGCGTCGATGTATTATGTAACAATGCTGAAGTCGTCGGCATGATCACACCACACACACCAAGTGCGATCAGTCCCGCATTGAATCCAACGATCGTGTGATAGTTATGGCTGATCCGCTTGATCAGGCCATTACTGATCTTCTTCAACGTTACCAGTTCTCTCAAATCATCTGCACCAACGGTAATATCTGCGATCTCTCTTGCAAGTTCTGCCCCGTCGCTGATCGCAATTCCTACATTGGCTGCTGAAAGTGCCGGCGAGTCGTTGATGCCGTCACCGATCATAATAACCTTACGCCCTGCGGCCTTTTCTTTATCACAAAAAGTTGCTTTATCTTCCGGCAGTACTTCCGCATAGTATTCATCCACGCCTACGCGTTTTGCAATCGCTTTTGCGGTACGTTCACTGTCACCTGTCATCATAACGATCTTATTTAATCCCGCTTCACGGAGTTCCTTTATTACCTCTACTGCTTCTTCACGTAACGGATCTTCGATGCAGATCACTGCTGCAAGTTTTCCTTCAATCGCCATATACAGATGCGAATATTCTTCCGGCAGATTATCAAACTGTTCTTTCTTACCATCCGGAATGATTACCTTTTCATCTTCGAATACAAAATGATAGCTTCCGATCACTGCTTTTTTACCTTCAATCTGTGTGGAAATACCATGGGCTACGATATATTCCACTTTCGAATGCATTTCCTCATGATCCAGATGTTTTGCTTTTGCTGCGCTGACGACTGCTTTCGCCATTGAATGAGGGAAATGTTCCTCCAGACATGCAGCGATACGGAGCAGTTCATCTTCATTCATTTCATTGAATGATACCACTTTTGCCACTGTCGGTTTTGCTTTTGTCAGTGTTCCCGTCTTATCAAATACGATGGTGTCTGCTTCGGCAACTGCTTCCAGATATTTTCCACCCTTTACTGTAATCTTATACATACCGGCTTCACGGATCGCAGAAAGTACGGAGATCGGCATCGCAAGTTTTAAAGCACAGGAGAAATCTACCATCAGGATAGACAATGCTTTTGTTGTATTTCTGGTAAGCAGCCAGGTAAGTGCTGTTCCTCCCAGCGAATACGGAACCAGTTTGTCTGCCAGATGTTCTGCCCTGCTTTCCAGACCGGACTTCAGCTTTTCGGACTCTTCGATCATGGATGCAATCTTTTCGTAACGGCTGGAACCGCCGACTGCTTTGACATCAACTGTCACTTCACCTTCTTCTACAACTGTACCTGCATAGACATAATTGCCTGCCACTCTTCTCACCGGAACAGATTCCCCAGTCAGGGAAGCCTGATTGATCATTGCTTCTCCGTCCACAACTTCACCGTCGAACGGAATCACATTTCCCATATGTACCACGACCTGATCGCCGGCTTTGATCTGGCTGGACGGAACAAGAACGGCCTGGTCTTCTGTCTTCAACCATACTTTTCCGACATTCAATGACATGGTCCTTGCCAGATCATCGACTGATTTCTTATGCGTCCACTCTTCCAGAAGTTCTCCGATTCCAAGTAAGAACATTACAGATCCAGCCGTATCAAAATCATTTCTTAAGATAGAGACTCCGATCGCCGTAGCATCCAGTACAGGGACTTCCAGTTTTCTTTCCATCAGTGTCTTAATACCTTTCCAGATATATTTTGCAGACATAATGGTTGTATAGGCTGCTGAGATCGGATATGGCAGTAAGAATTTTCTTCCATAATGGAACAGAATCTTATCCACCAGTTTCTCCTGATACTCTGCATTCATCGCTCTTCCGGATGTCTCTAACAGGCCATTCGGCACTTCTACTTCCTCATAACGGAATCTACGAAGTCCTTCAATGATTATTTCTCTGTCTCCCTCATAATGAATCGTTGCATCCGCCGTTCTGTCATAGACATCCGCACGGAATACACCCTCTATATTCTGCAAATAGAAAAGAAGAATATCTGCCTGTTCATGGGTCATATGTTTCTGCTCCATATGGACACGGATTCTTCCTCTTATCTCATGCTTAATCCTGAATTTCACTCTTGTCACCTCTTATTGTTCTTGCAAAAGCACCTGCAGATGTTCCGCAGGTGCCCGTGTATTATGGCAACTTATAATCTTCGTGCCCGTTTTTATGCTTCTGTAGCTGCTTCAGCTTCTTCTGTCTCTGCTGCTTCCTCTGTCTCTTCCGCTACTTCACAATAGTCATCCACAACTTCAGCTTCTGCCTCTGCTGCTCTGTCTTCATTGATCTGTTTTGCTTCTGCTAAAATATCTCCTGCATTCTCCTGAACACTTGTTGCTGTCTTCATAACGCAAGATTTTGCTCTTAATACGGCTGCTGTACAGTTTGTATATAATTTCTTTGCATCGTCACTTGTAAGAATCTTGATTCCTGCTGTTCCGAAAGCTACTCCTGCTGCAAAAAGTCCTGGTTTTTTCCAATTAATGTCTTTTAAATTTAACATATTTATTTCCTCCATTGTATATTTATTAATTCATCATTACTTATACTTTAACAAAAAGGACATCCTTTCAATGTGTCCGGCAGTCATTTTTGTTTCTGCAAATTATAACACCAAAGAATGTCCTTTTCAAATATTTTCATGCTATTGATAAATTTTTTCAACAGCATATTTATGACTGCACTGTTATGTTCCGTACTTTCTGGTCTTCCACATAACCACATGCTTTCAAACCTGCCTGTATCACAGCATTCCAGTTCTTTGCAGACAGATGCTTGATCGTATCATCATCCAGTTCGATCGTACATGCATTCTGCAGTTCGCAATCCGGATTGCATGCTACTTTATACATGTTCCTGCGGTTGATCGCACCGATCTCTTCCAGCTTGTTGATCATCCGGTATACGGTTGCTGTCCCGATACTTGGATCAATTCTGGATGCACGGTAATAGATTTCTTTGCAGCAGGAACAGTTTTCTTCCAGTATAATATCCAGAAGCATCATCCTCTGCTTGGTAATCCTGCATCCACTGGCCTTTAGTTTCTGTACAATCGCTTCTTTCGCTTTATCCACCTGCCCAACCTCCTATCGTATCTACCCTGTAATAGAGGTAACCTGAAATCCTGCTTTTTCTACTGTTTTTTTCAAAACATCATTTTCAATCTCATGGTCATAAGATACCACTGCTTCTTTCTTCTGTAAGTCCACTCTTGCCGAAGCGCCTTCAATCGCATTTAACGCTTTCTTCACTGACTGTACGCAGTGATCACAGCTCATACCTTCGATATGAACTGTCTTCTTTCCGATCACCGGATTCTTTAGTTCTTTATCGTCAGTTTTGATGATGCCGGTTCCGCCGCCACAGCAGGGACTGTCACCTTTAAAATGCCTGATTGCTCCTCTTAATGCAAATCCAAGAAGAACGATCACGATTAATATAACTATAATATCTGCCATATCTCTATTCCTCTATTCTTTGTTCTCCTCATTATCCATACTGAACTTTTCGTCTCTTTTTTTCTCCTGCCATTTCCTGAACCAGAGAAATACCTGATAGATAGAAGCACCGACAATGTAAAGGACGATCACGATCACGAACAGGTAGAACATAGAGCCTGTCGAATTGCCCATGACTGCCAACTCCTTTATTTTCCATACATATTTTCGATCATTTTTTTCACTTCATCAGGATCTGAACTGCAGCATCCACCACCGCATCCACTGCATCCGGCACAGCTGCCGCCACATCCCTGGATGACTCCATTTTTAAATCTCTTCACAATTCCGTATATCAGGTATGCGCAATACCCTAATATTAATGCTAAAATAATGATATCTGCTAAAATGGCTATCATGAAAACTGCCTCCTTCAAAGGGAAATCCGGACGTAAATGAGTTACGTCCGGTCCGCTCTACTTATGCATTTACAGAACGTTTGGAATAAACTTTCTGATCTTTATACGGATCAGGTCTGAACAACAGGAACAGCATGACTGCTACTACCACAAATGCCACTGCTGTACCAACTCCAAATCCACCGCCAGTTACTAATGTACCGATCTGGTATACACAAAGTGTCACGAGATAAGCGAATACATTCTGGAACAGGATTGCAAACCAGAACCATTTCTTAGACTGCATCTGCTGTGCCATCGTTGCGATAGCTGCCAGACAAGGAGAATCTAACAGGTTGAATAACAGGAATGAAAATGCTGCTACTGCACTCGGGAACCATGACTGGATTGCCTGAGCTACTGTTACTGTATCTTCTGATTTACTCTCTGCTACATTTGCAAGTACACCCATTGTTGAAACAATTGCTTCTTTTGCTGTGAATCCGGAAAGAGAAGCTGCTACCGGCTGCCACTCTCCAAATCCAAGTGGTGCAAAGATTGGTGCAATGAATCCACCGATTACTGCAAGTAAACTGTCTGCACTGTCATCTACAAGTCCGAATCCACCGTTTGTAAATCCGAATCCTCCAAGGAACCACATGACTACACATGCAAGGAACAAGATAGTTCCGGCTTTGATGATGAAGCCTTTCAGTCTTTCCCATACATGAAGAAGAACTGTCTTAGCCTGTGGAACATGATACTGTGGAAGCTCCATAACGAATGGTGCCGGTTTTCCTGAGAATGGTTTTGTCTTCTTCAGGATGATTGCTGCTACTAATACTGCTACGATACCTACGAAATACATGATCGGCGCCATAAGTCCGCCTGCTGTATAGCTTCCGGTTGCGTAGCTTGCCATAACCCCACCCATTAATGCGATAACCGGTAACTTCGCTCCGCATGGGATGAATGTTGCTGTCATAATTGTCAGACGTCTGTCATTGTCCTGTTCAATGGTCTTAGAAGCCATGATTCCAGGGATACCACATCCTGATGAAATCAGAAGTGGAATGAAACTCTTACCAGACAGTCCGAAGTGTCTGAATACACGGTCCATAACGAATGCGATACGTACCATATATCCACAGTCTTCCAGGATAGAAAGGAAGAGGAACAGAATTGCCATCTGCGGTACGAATCCAAGTACCGCTCCGATACCGCCGATGATACCATCAACTACCAATCCTTCGATCACGCTGCTTACGCCGGCTGCTTCAAGTCCTTTTGAAGCGATATCCTGAATTGCACCTACGAATGTATCATTCGTCCAGTTTGTAACGATTGTACCGATTGTTGTTACGGAAATGTAGTAAACAATAAACATAACTGCGATAAAGATCGGAATACCAAGAATACGGTTTGTAACGATCCGGTCGATCTTATCGGATGTTGTTAATTTATCTTTTCCTTTTTTTACTGTTGTCTCAACGATCTTCTGGATGAATTTGTAACGTTCATCTGTTACGATACTTTCCATATCATCGTCATGTTTTGTCTCAAGTTCTTTTCTGTCTTTATCAACTGCTGCTTTTGCTGCTGCAGAAAGATTCATACTTTCTACAACCTTGCTGTCGTTCTCAAGGAATTTCACTGCATACCATCTCTTCTTGTCTTCGGAGATTGTATCCGGGAGAACCCCTTTCACATCTGCAACTGCTGCTTCCATTTCTTTAGAGAAGATTTCTCTTGGAAGATCAACTTCTTTTTTATCAGCCACTTTGATTGCTGTCTCAACCAGCGCATCCAGTCCTGTCTGTTTCAGAGCCGAAGTCTCAACGATCGGGCAGTCTAACAACATAGAAAGTCTCTTTGTATCGATCTTGATTCCTCTCTTCTCCAGAAGGTCTGTCATGTTCAGTGCAATAACCACCGGAACACCTGTCTCGATCAGCTGTGTTGTAAGATACAGGTTACGCTCAATATTCGTTGCATCTACAAGATCAATAATAACATCCGGATTATCGTTTAAGATATAATCACGGCTGACTACTTCTTCCAGTGTATATGGTGAAAGAGAATAGATACCAGGAAGGTCTGTTACAATGATGTCATCATTCTTTCTCTTTCCTTTTAATTTTCCTTCTTTTTTCTCTACTGTAACCCCCGGCCAGTTACCAACATACTGGTTGGCACCCGTTAAGGCATTAAACATTGTGGTCTTACCACAGTTTGGGTTTCCCGCAAGTGCGATCTTAATTCCCATTCCTATTTACCTCCTTGAACATGTAAATTCTAATGTGACAATATGTATCTGTCAGTTCCTTCGGTAAGTCTTATTTTACCTGGACACACTGGGCATCGTCTTTTCTTACTGAAAGTTCATAGCCTCTTACTGTAATCTCTACAGGATCTCCGAGAGGAGCTACTTTTCTGATATACAGCTCACTTCCTTTTGTAATTCCCATGTCCATAATACGGCGCTTGTATGCGCTGTCCCCTTCAATCTTCGTTACAACAACTGTACTTCCAACTTTTGCATCACCTAAAGTCATTGCTGTTTCTCCTTTCCTTAGATTGTTAGCATCTATAATACAGCAGACACCCAGGTACTAGACCATGATGTGCCGCGCCATATCCTCATTTACAGCCACTCTGGAGTCTTTGACGTTTACGATCACATTACCTCCAATCTTTGACAATACGACAACTTCTGTTCCTGCGACAAATCCCAGATTCGCCAGGAAACGTCTTGTCTCTTCATTTCCGCCAATACGCGAGATTGTGTTTGTTTCACCGATACCGGCCATTGTAAGCGGCATAATAACACCTCATTTTCTTTATGTAATATTTTTTTCATCTTTCCATGCTGTTTTGCAAGGATTTTGATAATGATAAATGTTTTCATTATCCCTTGCAATAGTTAGTATATGCTAACGTTCGTTAGCTGTCAACCACTTTATTTCATTTTATTGATTATTTTTTCTCAATAAGTTTTTTCTTCCGTTTGCCAGTCATAACTAACTATGTTATACTAAACTCAATGTTAACGTATAAAGGAAGGAATGACTTATTATGAGCAATGTATTAAATGAATCTGCCGAGAACTATCTTGAAACAATTCTGATTTTAAGCCAGAAACTGCCTGTAGTGCGTTCCGTAGATATTGCCAACGAGCTTGGTTTTAAAAAGTCCAGTGTCAGTGTTGCTATGAAGAATCTTCGTGAAAAAGAACATATTAAAGTAGATGAGCAGGGATTTATCCATTTGACACCATCCGGTCTGGAGATTGCAAATATGATTTACGAACGCCACACACTTTTATCATCCTGGCTGGTACATCTCGGCGTACCTGCGGATGTCGCTGCTGCCGATGCATGTAAGATGGAGCATGTGATCAGTAAAGAAAGTTTCGAAGCGATCAAGAAACATGTATACGAGAACAAAGAAGTGTAACTCATCCGTTTCGTTTTATTTTCTTTTTATATTATGAGATTTTATTTTTTCACTGTATTCTAAAGGAGTCTTGATTTATGAACGAAAGTATTAAAAACATGATCGAACGCCGCAGTGTACGCGGTTACAAACCGGACATGATCCCGAAAGAAGATCTGGATCTGATTCTTGAAGCAGGCACTTATGCCGCAACCGGCATGGGAATGCAGTCACCGGTAATCGTTGCCGTTACAGACAAAGCCACCCGTGATCAGCTTTCCAAAATGAATGCGGATGTCATGGGAACTGATACAGATCCGTTCTACGGAGCGCCGGTTGTCCTGGTTGTATTAGCTGATAAGAACAGACCGACACATATCTATGACGGAAGCCTTGTTATGGGGAATCTGATGAACGCCGCTGCTTCTCTTGGAATCGGAAGCTGCTGGATCCACCGTGCGAAAGAAGTCTTTGCATCGGAAGAGGGGAAAGTACTTCTTAAGAAATGGGGCGTAGAAGGTGATTATGAAGGTATCGGGCATTGTGTGCTCGGATATCCGGATAAAGATGTGCCGAAAGCGAAGCCTCGCAAAGAGAAGTATGTGTATTATGTAGATTAAATTAATAGCGGGCACAAAAAGAGGAATCCCGGATCCATGTGATCTTCGGGATTCCCTCTTTTTGTGCTTTACTATGTATAATCTATGCTTCCTTCCACACTTCTTCTGCGATCTCTTTTACCAGTTTTAATTTTTCTGGTATATTTTTTCTCTCTTCTGAAATTTTTCTAATAACTCTACTTTCTGTTCGTATCCTTTTATGATCAATTCTCCCCGATTTGGATAATCAATATCATTTTTCAAAAATTCATCTATATCTTTTACATCTAAAAGTTTTGATCGATCTATCACTTCCGGATTTGTCACATACTTTAACAAATCAATTTCTCTTTTCTTAAAGCTGCTGACCGATATATTAAACAAGTCCCCTTCCGCTTCCGAAGGTCTTTTCCAAAACATACTGTTTCCCGTATCAAACAACGGTGCCATTCCCACAAATTCCAAACTTTTTGAATCACGCAAAATGCCAAAATTATTAAAATGTCTGTCCGTATTCGTTAAAACAAAATCACTTAATATCTGATACTCTAAAAATTCCCTGACTTCATTTTCTTTCAATCCATGATCTACACAAATTTTAATAAAATGCTCATATTCTGATATATCATTTCTTTTCTTTCTCGAACATACCACATCATATGCTGAAACGAATTCTTTATCTATTGAAGCAAATCCTTTACATATACAGCCTAATCCCGGTTCATTCTTTGTCGAAATATCGCACAACTGATATTCCGTATAAGGCATTCTGTTTTGTTTTTTATGAAATGCACTTGCAATCACTTCATTTATACTTTGTTGATAAGAAGTTCCATAGTTTCCTTTTACAAGATATCTGATTCCGTCTTTAATGATCCATTTCTTTTTTAATTCCCCTTGCGTCGTCGAACTTGGATAAAAATGTGTTTGTCCGCAAAGATTTAATACATCTTCAGCGTTCAAATAATCTTCTCCAAATTGCATTTCTGCAATTTCATCTTTAAATTCATTTTCAAACAAATTAATGTCTTTCCATTCAAGCATCTCATCAACCGGATTAATCCAATAATGATCAATTAACGAAATTCCAAGATTACGCAACAGATAACTTTGTGTGTTGAATATCCCGTTTTGTTCCAGAATACGTTTTATATTTCCCTGATCAACAGGTACTGCACGTCGGTCCCACCATTTTTTCAGTTCTTGCTGCGATTGATTTCCACCTAATGGTAATAATTCCTGATTAACCTTGGTTCCTGTTTTCATGATACGCCCTGATACCTCATCCATGAACAACAGACATACAATATCATTTTCATGCATCAAATAATACAGATTTTCGTTCACCATTCTGTTCCCCCTTTCATTTCATATTTTTGATTCAGAATTATATAATCAATCCTGTCTTCCAGTTCTACAACTGCAGCATCCAAAAGCCACGGCATAGTCTTTTCACTAAATACAGCCTGAAATGGAATCTGTATAAACTCCCCCTCATACATAAATCCCAGAAAGCAATTTTTTCCATTTAATATCCATTTTCCATAAACATGATATTTTTCAGAGTAAATTGTTTGTTCTACAATCTTTTGTTTCATATCTTGTAAACTTTTATGATATTTTTGTAATCTTTCTTCTGATTTTGTTTCTACACATTTTTTCGAAATAATCTCTAATTCCAGTAATTCATCTGCCGAACACCCAAGAGCCAGACTTAATCTGTAGACCGTTTCACTTTTTGCACTGGATATTTTTTTATGACCTTGCTCATAATCTTGTATTGAACGCAAATTCACACCACTTCTTTCTGCCAGTTTCCTTCTTGAAAAACCTCTTTCTTCTCTTAATTCTTTAAGTCCCATTATATTCTCCGTTCGACTAATAATCATATTACTATTATACGCATATTTGCGTATATATATCAATTGTTTTTATAAAAAAAATACAGCATCCATATCAGATACTGTATCATTCAATCGGAGTGACGTGATTCGAACACGCGACCTCTACGTCCCGAACGTAGCGCTCTACCAAGCTGAGCCACACTCCGATATATACAATTTTTAAAAGTAACCGGACACTTTCCAAGAAGTATCCGGCGCCCCTGCCAAGGAACTACGGATAGAGGACTCGAACCTCTACTAACAGAGTCAGAGTCTGCTGTGCTGCCATTACACCAATCCGCATCAGTGTCATGTTCTGCATTGTTCAGCGAACAAATATTATTATACCAGCTTTCTCTAAAAAGTCAATAGGTATTTTGGAATTTTGCGGATTTTTCTGCACAACGAAAAACCGGATACTTCTTAATGAAGTACCCGGCATCGTAACTACGGATAGAGGACTCGAACCTCTACTAACAGAGTCAGAGTCTGCTGTGCTGCCATTACACCAATCCGCATCAATGAGACTTTTCTCTGCTGTCCTTAAGTTGTCCAGCGAATATTAATTATACTCGTTTACAGAGAAAAGTCAATAGATATTTTAAAAAAATTATTTTTTTCTATACCACCGGTATAACCCGGCTGATAGCACCAGACAGCAGCTCTCCGCGATCAGTGGTGCCCACCAGATAGCTTCTCCTCCAAACACAGCTGTCAGAAATACCAGACTGATCACCAGAGCGACCAGACTTCTGGTAAGTGAAATCGCCGTTGCAAATCCAGCCTTTTCCACAGAGGTAAAATATCCTCCCAGGACCACATTGAGTCCCGCGAGCAGAAATGACAGAATAAAGATGCGGAGTACCCGTACCGAATATATAACCAGAGATGCTTCACTCTCTTTTAAGAACAATCGTACAATACTTCCTGCCCCTGCGTAACATATGAGTACAGCTGCCACGGAACCTGCCGCAGCTGCCGCCATTCCATACTTCAGAAGCTTCTTATATTGTTCCGGTTCGTTTTTTCCATAGTAATAACTGATCAGCGGCTGGGTTCCCTGCGCAATGCCTGCCATAGACATGACAACTATTGTATTCACATATGAGATGATCGTATAACTTACCAGCGCATATTCTCCTATATATTTCAGGATTGCCTGGTTAAAAAAGAAGATGATAATCCCACTTGAGAATTCTGTTATACCGGAAGACATTCCGTTACGGATCTGCCTCCTGATTTCCGATGGCATCAGATGGAACTTCGAGAATCTTATTGTTCCTTTCGGTCCCAGAAAATGCCACAGATACAAGAGGATCACTGCGGCCTGCGAGATCCCTGTAGCGAATGCCGCACCCCAGACGCCTTTATGCAGCACCATGACCAGAATATAATCCAGGATACAATTCAGCACAGCTCCGGATGTCACATAGATTGTCGCAAGCTTTGGATAGCCATCTGTCTTGATCAACGTCTCAAATGAATAAGACAGGATATATGCCACAGAAAATGGTGCGATTGTTCCGATATATGTCTTCGCATATGGAAGGATACGATCCGTTGCGCCAAGGAATCTTGCAAATGGATCCAGAAATATCATAACCAGCATTGTGATCAGCACCGACAGGATACATAATAAGACCACATTCTGCGTAAAGACTTCGTTCGCCTTCTGTTTTTCCCCCTGTCCCAGAAGGATTGCCACAATCGTCGAATTTCCGACTGCAAACAGAATGGAGATAGAAAACAGCCCTGTTGTAAACGGCATGGAGATATTCACCGCTGTCAGTGCCACTTCCGATACCCCTCTTGCCACAAAGATACCATCTACCATAGTATAAAGAGAGAATACCCACTGGGCGATAATTGACGGGATGATAAAACGTAAAAAATCACTCTTTAAAGACTTTCCTTCGAGTCTCATATTAAAACCTCATTTCTTTTACCTGTTTTTCTTTCATTTACAGTCTAAACCCTGGTATAATACTAAGGTCAAGTATTATGTATCAACAGAATTTTGTTTTCAACAGGTGAATATATGAAACAGTTTTTTAAGATCAACGAAATATCCAAACTCTACAACATCGGACCGGATTCTCTCCGCTATTATGAAAAGCTGGGACTTCTGGCTCCAAAACGCGGAAAAAATAATTACCGCCTCTATACACTTGATGATCTGTGGCGTCTGAATATCATACGTGATCTGAGACGTCTGGGATTTCCTATGGAAAAAATCCGGGAATACATGGACAATCGAAGTGTTGAGAACACGCGTAAGCTGCTCACAGAAGAACTTGATGCCATCCATCAGCAGATTCAGGAACTAAACCGTCTGCAGAAGAATGTAGAAGAACGGCTTCTGACATTATCCGGTGCGGAAGACCAGACACTGCTTAAAATCCGTCTGCAGACGTTCCCCGACCGTTATTGCCATACCTTGGATATTCCTTACCACACAGACGAAGAAATGGATCTTCTGGTAAAACAATTGTTGAATAAAAATACAGAAAACCTTTATATTATCAGTAACCATAACATCGGATCTTTTCTTCCGTTAGAAGAAATAACGAACGGACAGTATGAAAATTATTCCGGAGTGTTTATCATCGATAATTCCGGAGAGCATTGTCTCCGCGGCGGTACCTATCTTACCTTCACCTATGCAGGTGATTACCACCAGAACACTACTTATATTCCGGAACTTCTCAACTATGCAGACGGTCACGGTCTTGTTCCTGATGGACCTCTTCTGGAACTGATTTGGGTAGACAATCATCAATCTGCAGATATCCGCGAACACATTACAGAACTACAGCTAAGAGTATATCCGAAGTCCTGACCGCATCTCTGTGCATTCGCAGCGACATCATCTGCAGAACACATAACAGTAAAAAAGCCGGTATTCCTGTGCTCTTTTCAGCATAGGAATACCGGCCGTTTTTTTATTAGATTTTATTACATCTTCTTAATTCTCTCAATCGCTGCAACTGTATTCTCATAGGTTCCGAATGCAGTCAGACGGAAATATCCTTCTCCGCTTGGTCCGAATCCCGATCCAGGAGTACCTACTACATTAGCCTTATCAAGCAGATAATCGAAGAAATCCCATGATGTCATTCCCTTTGGCGTCTCAAGCCAGATATATGGTGCATTGACACCGCCTGATACATTGTATCCGGCATCTTTGAGTCCTTCTTTGATTACTTTGGCATTGTTCATGTAATAAGCAACCTGTGCACTTAACTGTTCTTTTCCCGCATCAGAATATACAGCCTCTCCTGCTTTCTGGATGATATAAGAAGTTCCATTGAACTTTGTTCCGTGACGTCTTGCCCACAGAGAATGTAACATAACATCTCCTGACTTGATGTCTTTTGGAATTACCGTTGCACTCAGACGTACTCCTGTAAATCCAGCATTCTTAGAAAAACTTCTGATCTCGATCGCACATGTTCTGGCACCTTCGCACTCATAGATAGAATGCGGCACTTCTTTTTCTGAAATATATGCTTCGTAAGCAGCATCATAGATGATCACTGCGCCTGTTTTATTTGCATAATCAACCCATGTCTGAAGCTGTTCTTTTGTTACTGTAGATCCTGTCGGGTTGTTCGGGAAGCACAGATAAATGATGTCCGGTGTCTCTTCTGGAATCTCCGGTGCAAAGTTCGTCTCTTTTGTACAAGGCATATAGATGACATTGCTCCATGTTCCTGTTGCGGCATCGTATGTACCTGTACGCCCTGCCATAACGTTTGTATCTACATAAACCGGATATACAGGGTCGCACACAGCGATCTTGCTGTCTTTTGAGAAAATCTCCTGAATATTACCGCAGTCTTCTTTTGCCCCGTCGGAAATAAAGATCTCATCCGCTTTGATGTCGCATCCTTTTGCCTGATAATCATTCTTCGCCATTGCGCTTCTTAAGAACTCATATCCAAGATCCGGTGCATATCCATGGAATGTCTCTGCATGTGCCATCTCGTCAACTGCCCCGTGAAGAGTCTCAACAATTGCAGGTGCCAGAGGCTGTGTTACATCGCCGATACTCAGCTTAATGATCTCGGCTTCTGGATGTGCTGCCTGATATTCCCGCTGTTTTCTTGCTACTGTTGAGAACAGATAGCTTCCTGGTAACTTCAAATAATCCTGGTTTACTTTAAACATCTTCTTACTCCTTTATCTCTGTAATGTCTATCACGCCGTCGAATACAACTGTTGCAGGTCCTGTCATAAATACACGATCCTTTTCTCTGTCCCATTCGATCTGCAAGTCTCCACCTAATAATTTTACCGTAACTTGTGTATCTGTCAAGTTATTTAATATACTGGATACAGCTACGGCACATGCTCCGGTTCCACATGCAAGGGTCTCACCCGAGCCGCGTTCCCACACACGCATCTCTACTGTCTGTCTGTCGATACAGTGTACGAACTCTGTATTGATGCGCTTTGGAAATCTTTCATGATTCTCGAATTTTGGTCCGGTTTTTTCCAGATCCAGCCCCTTCACATCATCCACATAGATGACTGCATGCGGATTTCCCATAGATACTCCTGTCATATGGTACTCTTTCCCATCCACCTCAATTGGTTCGTCGATCACCTGTTCCCGCTCTGATATGATCGGAATCAGATCGGCCTTAAGCTCCGGTTTTCCCATATCTACTTTCACCAGTGATACTTTCCCGTCTTCTACGGTAAGATCCAGATATTTTATTCCTCCAAGTGTTTCTACGGAAATCTGTGTCTTATCGGTCAGCCCGTAATCATAGACATATTTCGCCACACAACGGATTCCATTGCCGCACATCTCGCCGCGGGAACCATCTGCATTGTACATCTCCATCTCGAAATCAGCTTTTTGAGACGGATTGATCATAATCAGTCCGTCGGAACCAATACCAAAATGTCTGTCACTGACGAATCTTGCCACCGCCGGCGGATTGTCAATCTTTTCTTCAAAACAATTGACGTAGACATAATCGTTGCCCAGTCCATGCATCTTTGTAAATTTCATCTGTTCTTTCTTCCTGCCTTTCCTGCGTCCGTTTTCTCTATAATATATTTACTCTTTCATCCCTTACTCTGCCATAATGCTCAGTACCATCTCTGCTGTCTCTACCATATTCGTTCCACTGTCCATACTGCTCTTCTGAAGATAGCGGTGTGCTTCTCCTTCAGACATATTATTACGTTCCATCAGGAGTTCCTTTGCCCTGCGGATCGTCTCTTGCTGCTTTGGATCACGATTCTTCGATTCTTTCTTCCGTTTCTTTCGTTTTCTGTCCATGGACTGAAGCATCATGTTCATGGTATTCATAAGGTCGTATACCTTGATCGGGGTAGAAAGCCCTACCACTCCTTCTACATCCCCGCTGCTCCACTTATCCTGCGATGCGATCAGGAGCATTTCGAACGAATCCGGTAAATATTCCCGCAGCTGTGTATACATCATATCTTTCATGCGGTAGCCGCAGACCACGATCCCGTCATCCACGGTATCTGCATAGTGCATGGCCTGTGCACCGGTGGAACACACGCCAATTACATCCATACCGCCCCTGGCAAGCAGATTTCTGATATTTGTTGCATTATCTTTATTCGGGAATACAACAATAATCCCTGTCACTCTGCCACCTCCTGTCAGATACTCTTTTGCGCGTTTCTGTTAAGTGCAAAATCGTATTACAGTAAGTGCAGATATTTTTCAAGTTCCCAGTCTGTAATCTGAATTCTGTACTCATAATACTCGCTGGTCTTTGCTTCGATATATTTTCTGGAAAGATCTTCTCCTAATATCTCCTGGATAAATGTATCCTTCTGGAATTCTATTGCTGCCTCTCTCAGACTTCCCGGCAGTTTCTCAATTCCGAAGATCTTACGTTCTTCCTCCGTCATCTCATATACGTTACGGTTGACTGCTTTCGGAGGCATCAGACCCTGTTTGATTCCGTCAAGCCCTGCCGCAAGACATACCGCCAGCGCCAGATAAGGATTCGCTGACGGATCCGGATTACGAAGTTCTACTCTTGTATACTCTCCGCGGCTTCCCGGAATCCGGATCAGCGGTGTACGGTTCTTTGCAGACCATGCGATGTATACCGGTGCCTCATATCCCGGAATCAGACGCTTATAAGAATTGATACTTGGATTCGTGATAAACGTCAGCGCTTTCATATGTTTCATGATTCCGCCGATAAAGCAATACGCTTCTTTACTGAGTCCATACTCATCCTTTGCATCCTGGAATACATTGATTCCATCCCTGCTGACCGACATATTCAGATGCATACCGGAACCATTGATGCCGAACTTCGGCTTTGGCATAAATGTCGCATGTAATCCATGGCGCTTGGCAATCGTCTTCACAACCAGCTTGAATGTCATAATATTATCTGCAGTTGTCAGCGCCTCATCATAACGGAAATCAATTTCGTGCTGTGCCGGTGCCGCCTCGTGATGTGAAGATTCGATCTCGAATCCCATGTCCTCCAGAGTCAGAACCATATCACGTCTTGCATTCTCGCCCAGATCCAAAGGTCCAAGATCAAAGTATCCGGCACTTTCATGAGAAAGCGTAGTCGGAAGTCCGTCGTCATCTGTATGGAATAAAAAGAACTCCAGCTCCGGTCCTACATTGAATTCATACCCCATCTCTTTTGCTTCGGCCATGACCTTTTTCAGAATGTATCTCGGATCACTTTCATATGGGGTTCCGTCCGGTTTATAGACATCACAGATCAGTCTTGCAACCTTTCCCTGCTGCGGTCTCCACGGAAATATCTCAAATGTATTCAGATCCGGATACAGATACATATCCGATTCTTCCACTCTTGCAAATCCTTCAATCGCCGAACCGTCAAACATAATTTCATTATTCAGGGCTTTGTCTAACTGGCTCGTGGTAATTGCAATGTTTTTCATGGTTCCGAAAATGTCTGTAAACTGCAGACGGATAAATCCTACATCCTCTTCTTCTACCATTCTTAATATATCTTCTCTTGTATAATTATTCATTCTACTGACCTCCACTCGATATATATCTTTTATGTGTCATGACTTCTTACATTGCATCGATAATCTGCTGTGCAAATGCATCCAGGATCTCTTCCTGATCTGCTTTTAATGTCGATTTAACAGATAATTTCTGATCGAGTACTGTCATATTTTTCATCTCTTCTAACTGTTTTACGATCTGCTTTCCTGCCGTTGCAGCCCAGGTTCCGTTATCCATAACCGCAACCGTTCTGTTCTGCACTGCCAGTGCTCTCATATGTGCAAGCAGATTCTCAATCGGCGGATAGATACCTCCGTTGTATGTCGGGCATGCGATTACTACATGGCTTACCCGGAAGATTTCTGCGATCAGTTCCGATACATCTGTCTTTGATGCATCATAAACCGCAATATTTTTCACACCTTTTGCACCAAGCTTTGCGGCCAGCGCATCGGCTGCCTGCTCTGTATTGCCGTAAATCGAACCATAGATAATGGTGACTGCCTGCTCTTCCGGTTCATACTTACTCCATTTGTCATGTTTCTCGATAAAATAATTCAGATTACTTCTCCATACCGGTCCATGAAGCGAACAGATCATCTGAATATCCAGTCCGGCTGCTTTCTTCAGAAGTGCCTGTACCTGCATACCATATTTTCCGACGATATTGGTAAAATATCTTCTCGCGTCATCGATCCAGTCTTTTTCAAAGTCCACATCATCATTGAACAGGTTACCGTTCAGTGCCCCGAATGTTCCGAATGCATCCGCTGAAAACAGTATCTTCTCTGACTCTTCGTAAGAGACCATAACCTCCGGCCAGTGTACCATCGGTGCCATTACAAAATGAAGCGTATGGCTTCCAAGTTCCAGTGTATCTCCTTCTTTTACTACAATCTTCCTGTCTTCCAGATCTACATCGAAAAACTGTCCGATCATCTGCATGGTCTTCGCATTTCCGACTACTTTTGCTTCCGGATATAATTCCAGGATTCTCTGGATATTGGCACAGTGATCTGGTTCCATGTGCTGCACAACCAGATAATCTAAGCTTTCTCCGTTTAATGCATAAGTCACATTTTCGATAAACTGCCTGGATGCAGATGCATCTACAGTATCCATCAGAGTATTCTTCTCGTCTTTAATTAGATAAGCATTATAAGATACCCCTCTCGGAATCGGAAATAAATTCTCGAATAAATTTAATCTTCTGTCATTTGCTCCTACCCAGATAATATGATTTGTTACATTTCTTGTACATTGCATGATTGATTCCTCCTGTCAGTTTTTTGTTTTTATTTCTTTAATGATTCAGGCTTTTTTTCCTGATGATAGATTACATAGGTATTCCGTCCCTGTCTCTTAGCTTCATATAATGCTTCATCCGCATGATGATACAATTCCTCAAAATTCATCCCATGCTCCGGATAATATGCGGCTCCTATACTACAATGGATTGCTCCACACGGAATACTTCCTATTTTAAGATTTTCAAATTTGCGGCATAATTCCTGCATCTGACGTTCTATGACTTTATCCCATCTGACATTTTTCATCAGAACCATAAATTCATCCCCGCCCGCACGGCCTACAATATCACTGGATCTGAATGTATCTTTCAGTACTTTTGCCGCAGCCTTAATAACTTCATCTCCCAATGCATGACCGTATGTATCATTAATATTTTTAAATTGATCCAGATCCAGCATGAGGAGTGCCTGGATGCCTTCTTTTTCTCCATGCTGCAACCAGTCATTGATCTGATACTGGATACTGTTTTTGTTCAATATATCAGTCATTGCGTCCATCTGTGCACGATTTATCAGATCTTTTTGTTTCTTCTGATTCATCTTCCACAACACCAGCAGCATGATCAGCACACCAATGATCACAGCACCTAGCAGTCTGTACTCATAAACCGTGATAAAAGAATACTCCTCCGACGCAACAGACGCAGGTACCATATAACACAGCATCCACTGATTATACCCTAACGATTCATATGCGATATAATAAGCCTGCTTCTTATATTTTACTTTTATACAGTTTTTTCTGTGAAATTTGAAATCTTGTCTTGCCGATTCCAGTCTTTCTCTGTTTATTCCGGATTTTCCCTGACAACTCTCAAATAAATTCTCATCCTGCAAATGTTTGATCTCATCAGATTCTACTGCTATTACTTTGCCATCCCATGTTGTGATCATCGGATAGCCTTTTCCCTGGTATACATCTTCAAACAATATCTGGCTTAACCTTACCATATCAAAAGAACCTGCCACAGCGCCAATAATCTCACCATTCTTTTTGATCGGGACTGATAACACGACTCTTCGTTTTCCATCCAGCGAACTGTATAAGGGATCACTTAACACTTCTTCCCCTTTCATGGTTCTTTTAAAGTAATCTCTATCTGCAACTTCCTGTTCTTTTCCATCATTCGTAACTCCATTTCCATCTGTGTCAATGATAGAAATGGCATGGAATAATGTATCCTTCGTCATGCAGGACAGAAGTTCCTGATTTTTTTCACACATCAGACTATCTTCTTTTGCCACATAATCTGCTATATTCCCCAAATATATAAACTGCGTGTTCAACATGAATTTCAACTGGCTTTGTTGATGATCTGTATTGTAGTCCAGCAATTCTTCCACGTTCTGTTCGGTTCTCACCTGCACATTATAAGAAAACACCAACAGACTCACCGCAAGCCCTGCAATGAATACGAGCAGCACACGCATATACTCCCAAAAAGAATACTGCTTTAACCTCTTCATCCGTTTACTCCTTTTATCTATACGCTTCCCGTCACATAATATCATATTTTTTAGCACATTAACGCACAAACTTTTAAAGTTTACGCATTAAATTTCATACAATATTATAAAACATTCATTTCCGATTACAATTTTAGTATAGCATAGTTCTAATAACGTTTTCCACATATTATATTCTTTCTGATGTCTCCGTTTCGTATTTTTATGGTACAATGAACATACTATATACTATATCTTATATTTTATATTGCAGACATTTGCAGAAAGGAGTCCTTTTGAAACATTCCACACCGACGAATACACTTGAGTCCAGGACATTATGGCACAATATCGTATCTACCATAATCATACTGGTCATCGCAACCATACTGGCATTTTCTTTTTTTCACATCACACAAAGTGATCCTGCCAATATCGCATTGATCTATATTCTTGCACTGATCATAATCGCCAGGATCACTACCGGCTATTTTTTCGGTATTATTTCTGCTTTTTTTTGCGTGATATTTATCAACTGGTGTTTTACCTACCCTTATTTTGAAGTAAGTTTTGCGATCAGCGGATATCCTGTAACATTTGTATTTCTCCTTACCATCTCCATGATCGTCTCTACCCTGACTACACGTTTAAAAAAGCAGGATAAAATGATCCTTGACCGGGAACGTGCGATCAACGAAGCCGATAAAGAACGTATCCGTGCCAATCTTCTGCGGGCTATTTCACATGATCTGCGCACACCCCTTACATCCATCATCGGATCTTCTGATTCTTTTACTGAGAATTATGCAGCCCTTTCCGATCAGGAAAAGCTGGATCTCGTCTCCTCCATTAACGAAGATTCACACTGGCTTTTGAACATGGTAGAAAATCTGTTGTCCATCACCAGGATCCAGGGGGATACCGGAAGAGTCCGGAAAGAAGATGAACTGGTAGAAGAAGTAGTAGCTGAAGCGATCACCCGTATTAAAAAGCGGATTCCGGATATTGAGATCCACGTAACTGCACCCGATAACATACTGATCATTCCAATGGATCCACTGCTGATCGAACAGGTGCTTATGAACCTTATGGAAAATGCTTTTGTTCATTCCGGAACTAACCGGCCGGTTGAGTTGCAAATATCAGAAGAATCTGATACCATTACATTCCATGTCATCGATTACGGAAAGGGAATTGATGAACAGACCATTCCTCTTATATTAAAGGGGGAATACCATGTTCCAAAAACATCGGATACACATCGTGGTATGGGAATCGGCCTCTCCATCTGTAATACGATCGTCCAGGCTCATGGCGGACAGATTTCTGCTCATAACCATGCACATGGTACGGAATTCTTATTCACACTACCGAAAGGGGATATTTAATTATGACTGACAGTTATTCCATTCTGATTATAGAAGACGAAAAAAACATACTGGATTTTATGGCAAGGACTTTAAGATCCAATGGTTACAAAACCCTCACCTCCGAAACAGGACAATCCGGACTTTCTATCATCAACTCCCAATGTCCGGACCTTATCCTTCTGGATCTTGGCCTCCCGGATATGGATGGCAATGACATCATTTCATCCGTCCGGAAATGGACAAGTTGTCCGATCATCGTTATCTCTGCAAGAGCAGGAGAACAGGATAAGGTTGCCGCTTTGGATCTTGGTGCCGATGATTATATTACAAAGCCTTTCGGTACATCCGAACTACTGGCACGTATCCGCACTTCCCTGCGCCACAGTAACCGCATGGCTTCCAATTCTCCTCTTTTTATCCGTCCATACAAATGTCAGGGACTGATGCTGGATTTTGAAAAACGGATGGTTACTCTGGATGGGAAAGAAATACATCTGACTCCGGTCGAGTACAAGATTGTAGCCTATCTTTCAAAGAACTCCGGAAAGGTTATGACCTATGCTTCTGTCATGGAAAATGTATGGGGACCGTTCACGGATAATAACAATCGTATCCTGCGCGTAAACATGGCGAATATCCGGCGGAAGATTGAACGCAATCCATCTCAGCCGCAGTTCTTATTCACTGAGGTCGGTGTCGGCTACCGGATGTGTGAAGATGAAAATGAGGTATAAACTGTAAACTCTGCGCCGTTAAGAAGGTGTTAAGGAATCTTCACATATCTGTACATTCAGATCAGATATGTTATTATAAATAAGAAGTGGCATATCGTAAAAGAAAAGCCTCATTCATTATTCTCTCAAAAAAAAGGATGCACATGCATGCATCCTTTTTTTGTTACTTTTTTCTTCTGTTTTAATTTGAATGAAGCTTCAGAAAGAATCCTTCATTTTACACATGCCAGATATCTCTGTTGTACTCTGCGATCGTACGGTCTGATGAGAAGAATCCTGCTTTTGCGATGTTCACGATCATCTTCTTTGCCCATGACATACGGTCTTCGTAATCTGCAAATACTCTTTCTTTTGTCTGAACATAATCCTTTACATCCAGAAGTGTCATAAACCAGTCTTTCTGAATCAGTTCTGCATGGATCTCAAGGAGTGTACGTACATCACCGATCTTCATCATCTCAGGGCTGATGATGAAATCTACCCACTTGCGGATATCTGCATCATTGATATAATAATCTGCTGCCACATAGTCTGATTTTGCATAGTGTTCAATTACCTGATCACTGCTCTCACCAAAGATATAGATATTCTCATCACCGACAAGCTGATGGATCTCTACGTTTGCACCATCTTCTGTTCCGAGCGTTACTGCACCGTTCAACATGAACTTCATGTTACCTGTTCCACTTGCTTCCTTTGATGCCAGTGAGATCTGTTCCGATACTTCACATGCAGGAATCAGTTTTTCTGCCATTGTTACGTTATAGTTTTCTACCATTACAACCTGCAGATATGGTGCCACTTCCGGATCATTCTTGATCAGTTCCTGCAGGCACAGGATTACATGAATGATGTCTTTTGCAATAATGTATGCAGGTGCTGCCTTGGCACCGAAGATCATTGTGATCGGTCTCTTTGGTTTATTTCCGGCTTTAATATCCAGATATTTGTAAATAATATACAGAACGTTCATCTGCTGTCTCTTGTACTCATGAAGACGTTTGATCTGGATATCAAAGATCGCATTATCATTCAATACTACTCCGGATTCTTTTTCCAGATATTCTTTTAATGCAGTCTTGTTCTGCTGTTTAACATCCAGAAGTCCGTTCAGCGCTTCTTCATTGTCAATCTGTGCAAGAAGTCCTTCCAGCTTTGAAGCATCTTTACGGAATTCCCCGACTCCATATTTATCCATCCATTCTACCAGTTTCTTATCACAGTGCATCAGCCATCTTCTGAATGTGATACCATTTGTCTTATTATTGAATTTCTCCGGATAAATATCATAGAACGGCTTTAATTCTACATCTTTCAATATTTCTGTATGCAGTGTTGCAACACCGTTAACACTGAATCCATAATGCATATCCATTCTCGCCATATGCACGCGGTTCCACTCGTCGATGATCTGTACCTCTTTGTTATTATATTTTGCTGCTACTCTTGCTGCCAGTTCACGGATGATCGGCATTAAGTGTGGAACAACTGCCTCCAGATAATCAACCGGCCATTTCTCCAGTGCTTCTGCAAGGATGGTATGGTTGGTATATGCACAGGTATTTGTCACAATCTCAATTGCCTTATCCATAGAGATTCCTCTTGCTGTCAGAAGACGGATCAGCTCCGGAATTACCATAGAAGGATGTGTGTCGTTGATCTGGATCACTACGTGCTTATCGAGTTCTTCCAGTGCATATCCTTTTTCTTCGCATTCTTTCAAAATAAACTGTGCACCGTTACTTACCATGAAGTACTGCTGATAGATTCGGAGTAATTCTCCCTGTTTGTCACTGTCATCCGGATAAAGGAACAGTGTCAGGTTCTCACGGATATCATTTTTGTCAAATGAGATTCCATCCCCTACGATATTTTCATTTACAGATTCGATATCGAATAAGTGGAGCTTATTTGTTCCGTTTTCATATCCGGTCACATCAATATCATATAATTTAGAATGCAGGCTGAAATCTTTGAACGGTACATCGAATCCGATTCCTGTATCCGTAAGCCAGCTTGTATTCTGGATCCATGGGTTTGGAGTCTCTTTCTGTTTGTGATTTTCAAATACCTGTTTGAACAGTCCAAGATGATAGTTCAGCCCGATTCCATCTCCCTCCAGACCAAGTGTCGCAATGGAATCCAGGAAGCAGGCTGCCAGTCTTCCAAGTCCTCCGTTACCCAGTGACGGTTCCGGTTCTACTTCTTCAATCTCGCAGATGTCTTTTCCGTTTGCTGCAAGAAGTTCTCTTACTTCATCGTATACCCCAAGGTTGATCAGGTTATTGGATAACAGTTTCCCGATCAGGAATTCTGCTGATATATAATATACTTTTCTTCCGTTTTCCGAAACATTTCTTCCTTTATCTGCCGCAGCTTCTTTTACTGTTGAAAGAAGTGCTGCGTAGATTTCTTCATTTGCCGCATCTTTGATTGATTTACCAAGTGTCTGCTGTAATTTTTCTGAGAAATTCATAATTAACCTCCTGAATCTGCGCTGCCGCATCATTTTCCTGAATCTGTGTCTGATTCATTTCTATAAGTTCTTTGTTTATCGGTTTCCGTTTGCTTTACACTGATATTATAATCAGATTATAACCATTATCTCTTGCATCATAGTAGTAAAAAGTAATACAATACTATCAAATAAACAACTTTTTGACAGTAGAAAGGACTCCGGCATCAGATTATGAATACACTTACCTACGAAAACCTTCACGAAGTAAAAAAACACGTCAGCATCCAGTTTCCATACAACACCTACCTGTGCTCTATTCCACTGGACTTCACACAAGTTCCGCTTCACTGGCATAATGACGTGGAGATCATTGTAATAAAAAAAGGCTGCGGTATCATCTCCGTTGATACCGAGCCCAGAACTGTGAAAGCCGGCGACATCATCCTTGTCCGCCCGGGGCAGCTCCACTCCATTTCCCAGCATGAAAAAGACAGCATGGAATATGAAAATATCCTGTTTCAGATCAGTCTTTTATATTCTGCCGATTCCGATCCACGTACAGTCGGATATTTCCAGCCGTATTTTACACTGGAATATGAACTTCCATGGCTCTTTGACAGCACCTGTTCCTGCCATGAAGGACTTTCTTCCTGCATTGAAGCAATCGATGATCTCTGCGGCAATCGGCCAGACTATTATGAATTATCGGTAAAAGGACATCTGTTTCACTTCTTTTACCTGTTATTCTCCTCCCAGGGATCACCTGTCACCTTCAGCCGCAGCAAATCCCTGGATAAGGTTAAACAGATTGTTTCCTACATTGAATCCCATTATACAGAACAGATTACCGTTCAAAGTGCGGCAGATTATATGGGATTCTCTGAATCACATTTTATGAAATTCTTTAAACAGCACCTGCACACAACGTTCACCAGTTATCTGAATGGCTACCGTCTTACCATTGCCGCCAGACTTCTGCTCACGGAAGATGACAGTATTCTGTCCATCTCGGAACGCACAGGATTCAATAACCTGTCTTATTTTAACCGTTTATTCAAAAAAGAATATCAGATGTCACCGAGAGAATACCGGAACCGTTAGTAAACAAAAAAAGAACATCGCCTGAAAGATTCCCCTCTCAGGTTCTGTTCTTTTTTATTTTTATATGCTCTTATGAAAATCCTACTCAACCTCTTCCGGTTCCATACTTCTCATATGTTCCCCGTCTTTTTTGATCTCATATTTCTGATTATATTCATTCAGATAAGTCTTATATTCAGCGCTGTCAGAAGGATATACCTTCGAATCATGGATATGTGTATCCATATTCTCTTTATCGCTGTTCATAAGTGCAACCATCGCACTTGCACAGTGCGCCGCAATACGGTTAAAGCTGTTCAGGATATCTGTAAATACTGTTCCTTCTTCCAGACCACATCCACCACTACTCATACGTTCCACATGACGCATCTTCAGTTCATCACACAGTGTTGTAATGACCATTCCAAGCGGTGCTACTCTCTGTGCCATCTCTTTATCATTCTCAAGGAATGCCTTGCATGTAAGATTGATCTCCTCACGTACCGCTTCCATGACAACATTCAGTTCATCCCATGCATCCTCTGAGAACTGTGTCTTATTCTCATGCATATCACTGGACATATATGCAATATAAGAAGCATGATCTCCGATACGTTCAAAGTCATTGATCGTATGCAGATAAAGTGAAACCTGTCTTGTCTGTGCTGTATTCATCTCATGCTTTGTCAGCTTGATCAGATAATCACCAAGACGGCTTTCATACTTATCGATCAGGTCTTCCTTTTTCTGAACCTTGTCGAACTTACTCTGCTGGTACTCATTCAGAAGATTCATTGCACGGTTAACATTCTTACGAAGCTTCTTCGCCATGCCGCTCATTGCTCTGTGACACTGTCCGATCGCAAGTGCAGGATACGCAAGAAGACGCTCTTCCAGAAGATCAAAGTCAGCTTCATCTTCCAGTTCTTCTGCGCTGTCTTTTACCAGCCAGCATACCAGCTTCTCAAGTTTATTAATAAACGGGAACAGAACACATACCGTTACCAGACGGAACACTGTGTTCAACAGGGCAATCGATACCGGCGACATAATATTGTCCAGAAAATCAAAACGGACAAATGCATTGATCGTATAGAATCCGATCGACCAGATCAACATTCCAAAGGTATCATTTAACAAATACACAAGTGCGGTTCTCTTACCATTCTTATTTGCTCCGATCGCTGAGACCAGTACCGGACAGGATGCTCCCACACCGATACCAAGAATAATCGGAAATGCGCTGGAAAATGTAAGGATTCCTGTTACCGACAAAGCCTGCAATACACCAACGGTAGCAGATGCGCTCTGCAGTACGGCTGTAAACGCAATACCTACTAAGATACCTGCGATTGGATTCGAGAACATCGTCAGCATATCAATAAATACTTTACTCTCTCTTAATGGTGTAACCGCACCACTCATTGTCTGCATTCCTGTCATCAGAATAGCAAAACCAAGCATGATATTACCGATGTTCTTGTGTGTCGTTCTTTTACAGATCATCCGCATGATCGTACCTATTACCGCCACGACAGCCGCTATCGTTGCAGAAGATAAAACCTTCGCAATACCATTCGATCCGTCAATATAAGAAAGACATAAGATCCATCCGGTGATACTGGTACCGATATTGGCTCCCATGATGATACCGATCGCCTGTTTCAGCTTCATCATACCAGAGTTAACAAAACCGATGACCATAACTGTTGTTGCGGAAGATGACTGAATGACACTGGTCACTCCTGTTCCAAGTGCTACTCCTTTGAGCGGTGTGTTTGTCATTTTGTAAAGGAATGCTTCCAGTTTATTACCGGCAACCTGTTTCAGCCCATCTCCCATAAGGGACATTCCGAACAGAAACAAAGCGACTCCACTTAACAATGACAATACCATAGAAAATATTTCCATAATTTTCTCCTTTGTTGTCAGCTTATTTTACGCTTACTTAACATTCTTTTAAAATATTCTTAACCTTTTCTTTTTTATTATGTCACGTTAAACGTTTGATTACAATCGTATATTTGTCAGAAATCACATTTTTTCACATCCCGTAGAAAAATGAATCCCGTCAATTCCTCTTTTTTCATCAATTTATCCAAAAATTATGTTCTGATTTTATCATTCTTACCTTGCACTCAGCCTGAGAATAAGCTATCATTTTGTCTATATGGGTAAATGTTTATACGGAGGAATATATTTGTGAAAAAAAAGGAACAGGAACACCTGATACAGACCGTCTATCCGGGTTCTATTGCTGAAGAACTGGAAATTGAACCCGGTGATGTACTTTTAAAAATAAACGGACAGAAAATTGAGGATGTCTTTGACTATCGTTATCTGATGAAAGATGAATATGTCGAAGTCCTGATCCGCAAGCCTTCCGGGGAAGAATGGCTTTTGGAAATTGATAAAGATTACGACGATGAACTTGGAGTTGAATTCGAGAATGGACTGATGAGTGAATACCGCTCCTGCAGCAATAAATGTATGTTCTGCTTCATCGACCAGATGCCTCCCGGCATGCGTGAGACTCTGTATTTTAAGGATGATGATTCCCGCCTTTCATTTCTGCAGGGAAATTATATCACCATGACAAATATGAAACAGGCAGATATTGACCGTATCATCCATATGCAGCTCGCACCGATCAACATTTCTGTACAGACAACCAATCCGGAGCTCCGCTGTAAGATGCTGCATAACCGGTTTGCAGGAGAAAAGTTGAAATTTCTCCAGGATCTGTATGAAGCACATATTGAGATGAACGGACAGATCGTATTATGTAAAGGCGTAAATGACAAAGATGAATTAAAACGTTCTATAGAGGATCTTTCCCGCTATCTTCCTTTTATGCGAAGTGTATCCGTTGTACCTGCCGGGCTTACCAAATACCGGGAAGGACTCTACCCACTGGAACTCTTTACAAAAGAAGAAGCCGGTGAAGTCATTGATATGATTGAAAGCTATCAGCCAAAATTCTATGACGAATATGGTCTGCACTTCATACAGGCAAGTGATGAATGGTATATTCTTGCCGAACGTGATTTTCCGGAAGAAGAACGCTATGATGGATATATCCAGTTAGAAAACGGGGTTGGCATGATGCGCCTTTTAAAGACAGAATTCCATGACGCTCTGGAAGTTCTGAAGCAGAATGTCAACTATGAGACATGGAAAAATGAGACCTGCCGTACACTTACCATTGCAACAGGCAAGCTTGCCTACAGTACCCTTGCCGGATTCGCAGAGGAGATCATGAAGGTATTTCCTCATATCAAAATCCATGTATTTGCAATCCGTAATGATTTCTTTGGAGAGACTGTTACCGTATCGGGGCTGATCACCGGACAGGATCTTAAAGCACAGCTTCTGGAAAAGAAAGCCTCCGGCACCGATCTTGGTGACACACTTCTTATCACATGCAATATGTTAAGAAGCGGCGAACAGGTATTTCTGGACGATATGACGGTACAGGAACTGGAAGATGCATTAGATATGACTTTGGTCGCCGTAGAAAACCAGGGACAGGAACTTATCGAAGCCATGCTCAATCATCACTATACGATGCAGCGGGACAATGATACAGACAGTTTTGTATATGTAAAAGGTTATGATTTCTAACTATAATCAGAACATACTAAATAAGCAGTTTACACGGAATCTTCTTCCCGTATAAACTGCTTTTGTTTTTGAATATCTGTATTTTTCCACTTTTTATGCCGGATTCACATGGATCATGATATGCTTTGTATTAGCAAATTCCTTTTCTACATTATCATGTACCGTCTCTGCGATTGCATGTGCATCTTTCAAAGAAAGCGTACCATCTACCGCAATCTCCGCATCAATATATACTTTATTACCAAACATTCTTGTTCTTAAAAGATCCAGACGCACAACCCCTTTCGTCTTCCGGATGTAATCTGCAATCTTTTCTTCGTATTCTTCACTGCAGGATGTATCCAGCATCTTATCCAGCGCATCTTTGAAAATATCAAATGCAACTTTTAATATGAAGATACAGATAATCACACTTGCCAGTGGATCAAGTACCGGAAATCCCAGCATGGCTCCTCCGATACCAATCAGAGAACCTACAGAAGAAAATGCATCCGATCTGTGATGCCACGCATCTGCCATAAATGCAGCGGAATCCAGAATCTTCGCATAATGTCTGGTATACCAGAACATAGCTTCTTTTGTAAGGATTGACACGATAGCTGCCGCCAGTGCGATCACTCCCGGCGCTTTCAAGTGACTGTAATCACCGGCTATGATCGTCTTCACACCACTCATTCCAATACCAATACCCGTTGCAAGAAGAATGACTGCAAGCACCATCGATGCTACACATTCCAGTCTGTCATGTCCGTATGGATGTTCGCTGTCCGCCGATTTTTTAGATAATTTTACCCCGAGAAATGCAATGAATGTGGCAAACACATCCGATAATGAATGAACCGCATCGGATATCATGGCTCCCGAATGCCCGATAATTCCTGCCAGCAGTTTGAACGCTGTCAGAATGACATTTCCAAGAATTCCCACGGTTGATAAATGATTGATTATTTTCTGTTCATTTAATTGTTGTTTTTGACTTGTCATAAGATAACCTCCATTTTTGAATAATGTCATGTCTCCTATGGCACCTGAGATGAGACTACTGTTCCTCAGTATTCTATTTGCAAGACTGCTTTTTTGCAAAAAAATACACCTGTGGAACTTTCTACTTACTGTCCCACAGATGTATGATATATCGTCTCATCTGCTGCCGGTAATCGACCGGCCCGGCATGCACATCATTTTTCCAATATTATTCTTGTAAAAAATGAATGTAGCCTGATCAGTTTGTACTGTTATCCCTTATCCGTATTGGATATATTCAGTGCAAAGAGATTTTATATATAATATTCGATTTTAGTGAAAAAGTCAACTGCTTTTTTAATAATCACTTGCTTATGTCAATTTGATAATGGAGGCTTGCCTTCAGGAGATTACTATTTAATTAATCTCTTTTGTGTCGTGTTGTACTTTTCTGCTCGTCCTTTGGCAATTGCTACAAAGGCATCCAACTTTGTTACTTTCAGTCCTCTTTCTATCACACTAACATCTGCTTACCAGCACAGAATTTTCGGATTGTATCCATCAGTTCCGGTACATTTAACGGTTTTAACAGGTGTACACCCATCCCTGCCTCCATCGTCTTTCTTTTATCTTCTGCAAAAGTATTGGCTGTCATGGCAATGATTAGAATCTTTTCTGCATCTTTTTATTCCATTTTCCTTGGCAATTTTAAGATGATTTTTTGTCTGTTGATTTTTCATGCGACGATAACCACCGAATGATTTTGGAGCAATATCAGGTAAAGCGGCACGAATAGTGTAATATTCAATTTCATCAATGCCTTGGGCATGCGGAATTTAAGAATTCATTTTAGGAAAATAACTTTATTTTCTGATCTGCTTGAATCTATTTATCAGATATGCTATATTTAAGACACAAGAGGGAAACCGCAAGCGGCTACCCTGCTAATATTAACAGCTATTATTATAAATAGTCGTCAACTATTTGCGGTAGTTGGCGGCTATCTTCGTTTTCCCTTGAAAATCTCATAACAAAGACCTACAAGGGCAACAATGAATATACAAAACTGAATCATATCAGAATATGTAACCATCGCATCGCCCTCCTTTCTTTCGTCTGGAGGGTGTTTTTATCCCTCCGAAGTTGGAGGGTAGCCGCCTGCTTTTGGTTTCCCTGTCTGTATCATAGCACAGCTTTACCAAACAGGCAACTACATTAATTCTATTAGTATAGTTTCATCTAGTCCTATAGCGTTTTCAGATTATTTATAACCTCTTAAGCTCTTCTTAAGATTTTTCCGATTTCTTTAAGGATTTTAACATACTTTGGACATATTTGTTTTTTATAATAAACTCAGATAGTTGAGAGAGACAAATTCAACTATCTCCCCCTCATAAAGTAGCACACCGGGAATCCGGTGCAACACTTTACTCTCATTCCTTTAGATAACTATAACGACAACGAACGCCACAGACCGGAAGGTTTGTGGCGTTCGTCGTTTCTTTTTTCTTTCGCAAAATATGATGCTTGTTTAACGATTATATGATATAATAAATTATCAACAAAACCCTTATATAACTTATCATTTTCTCTCGTTCCACAAAAAGAATGTTTCAAAGAAAGCGGTGGTTACTATGAAAGGCAAATATCTTTTTACAAGTTTCATTATAATTTCACTTATCACAATGGTCTCTGTCTCTTGTGGCAATTCCAAAACTGACAAAACCTCACAGGAAACGCCGGTAAATTACACCGGTGAAAATATCAATCAGCTTCTGACCTATACCGTTCCAGATGGATACCATATCGATACAGATAATTGTACAGATAAAAACGAAGCTTCATACACAATTATTTTATCCTCTGATGACTTAGATGAAGAAGTATTTACTCTTGAGATTATCTCTTATAAAAAGCAAGGTGTAGCAATCACTGACGATTGCGACATTGATATGGACTACCTGTTAAATGTTTCCAAGGATTCTGTAATTAAAAAGATAACCTTAAACGACACATTTACAGTAGATGGGCATACCTGCAATGAAGTTACAGTGTACTGGCCATATGATCCGGATGAAGAATTCATTTCTTCGTCCCAGAATCCTGTATCATATCTTTTACATGCTCTCGGATTCAAAAAAAAACAAAAAACGATTGCTTTTGAACAGGCATATATTCAGAATGGTGATTATATTATCGGAGCAGGCGTCCGAAGTTTCAATGCAGTGCAAGATATTGAAAATGATGTATTAAAAAAAGATTTGTATAAAATACTGGATTCCATAAAATTTTCAGGCAACCTATAACAAATCATCCTGAATATCTTCCTCAAGCATCCGTATCCCCGCAACACTGGTCACCGGCAGCGAGAACACAATCGTACGTTCTTTGCTGTCGAGACCGGCCTGCTCCATGATTGCTTTCATGATCTGATTCTTCTCCCTGCTCTTTGTTACGATCAGAATGACTTCTTTTTCTTCCACCAGTGACACCCCGAGATACTTCTTTGCAAGTTCCATACCGGTTCCTTTTGCATGGATCACAGTTCCGCCTCCGGCCTTTGCTGACCTTGCCGCATCCATGACCGTGTCGATATATCCCTGATTTGCGATTGCTACCAGAAGTTCATAATCTGTATCTTTCATCGCTGTCTCCTCCTCTTTTTCAAATTCCTGTTCATTTACAAGAAACTGCAGTGGCTTTCTTCCGCCCACGCTGCTAAGCGGCACGATGAACGATACCCCCGTCCCCGGTACATCAATCAGCATCTTCGTAATCAGTCCCCGGCGCAGCTTTTTCCATGTCTCTCCTGTAACGATTGCAAGAAATAATAACTTTTCCGATTCTTCCAGACCGAAATAATCCAGCACTTCACTCTGTGCCGTCCCTCTTCCAGTCGTTTCCAGGAATACTGGAAGTCCGTACTCTTTAAAAAATGTCCGGAAGTCTTTTCGTTTATTTCTGTTCGTGATGGTTACCATCATATATACCTTACTCATAGATTCACCTTACAATTCTATAATATCCGCATCTCCATATGCCTCCAACGGCAGTACTTTGACCGGCTCTGCGAACATCTCTTCTTTATCTTTCTTATGCTCCTGATACTGATACACTACACCCAGGATCTGTATCGTGATAAGCGGTGTCATTGCTACCATTGCCACGACTCCAAATGCATCGGTCACTACATTTCCGCCAACTGCTTCACATGCTCCCTGTGCAAACGGAAGTAAGAAGGTTGCTGTCATCGGTCCGGATGCAACACCACCTGAGTCAAATGCGATCGCCGTAAATATCTTCGGCACGAATAATGTCAGGATCAGTGCCAGTGCATATCCCGGCACCAGAAACCACAGGATTGAAATACCTGTCAGCACACGTATCATCGCAAGTCCAAGGGAAAATGCAACGCCAAGTGACAGACTGAGTCCCATAGCTTTTCCCGGTATCGCTCCGGATGTCAGTTCTTCCACCTGCTCCATCAGCACATATACCGCCGGCTCTGCCTTTACGATAAAGTAACCGATCAGCATACCGATCGGGATGATCACCCAGCGGTAAGGAAGCCCTGCGATCACCTGTCCCAGATAATTACCTACCGGCATAAATCCTACATTTACTCCTGTCAGGAATAATACCAGTCCAATGTATGTATACAGGATACCGACTAAAATCTTAATCAGCGTCTTCTTTTTCAGTTTCAGGGACACTACCTGAAAGAATGCGAAGAACAGAATGATCGGAAGCAGTGAGCCGCCGATTTCTTTCATATAATGCGGAATTCCCGACTCGAATAATTTCCACAATGCTACAGATGTCTCTGCATCCGGGATCACAGTCTCGGAATAGCTGCCGCCTTGTGGATGATAGATAATACCAAGAAGCAGTACCGCCAGCACCGGGCCGATCGAACACAACGATACCAGACCAAAGCTGTCCGTCTCTGCATATTTATCACTACGCACCGCAGAGAATCCGATTCCCAGTGCCATGATGAACGGCACAGTCATCGGTCCGGTTGTCACACCACCCGAATCAAATGCAATTGCCAGAAAATCCTTCGATACAAAAAAAGTCAGGATGAACACCACCGGATAAAAGATCAACAGCATATAGGACAGCGGTTTTGAAAATAACATACGCAATACAGCGGCCACCAGAAAAATTCCGACTCCCACGGCAACTGCCAGGATCAGTGTCATATTTGATACCGAAGGTACCTGTCCGGCCAGTACCTGCAGATCCGGTTCCGATATTGTGATGATAAATCCAAGTATAAAACACAACCCGATGATCACCGGCAGCCTTTTCGACTGTGCGATCCGGGTTCCGATCCGCTCTCCCATCGGCGTCATCGACATCTCTGCGCCCAGTGTAAAGAACATCATTCCTACTATCAGAAGGATTGCTCCAATAATAAAAGCCATCAGAATGCCCGGCGGCACCGGTGCGATCGTAAAGCTTAAAATCAATACGATCACGATGATCGGCACCACCGCTTCCAATGACTCTTTTAATTTCTCCATTAATTTTGTCCAATATAATTTCAATAAGTATTCATGCCTTTCTGTGTTAATTTTTCTACAGTTTTCTGACTATTCAATATATTCATTATATTATCACAAAATTCTGATCCTATCTATTTTTCTTTCGCTAAGATCTTGTTAAGATTCTTTATTTTATAACCATATCCTTTGCAAACAATGCAATATGTGCTTTCTTTTTCCTAGAATTTACTACTGCCGCCACCATGGGTTCTTCCTGAAGAAGAAGTATGTGTACTGCTGCCACCAGAAGAACTCTTCTTTTCTTTCGCCGTTTTTGAAATTGTTTCATACAGGAACATATCTCTGCTTTCTGTAATATCCAGACTACCGTCTTTTACGTAACTGCCTGCCGTCGTCTGAAAACGCACCGTTTTCAGCTGCGCTTTCATCCTGCCTACGATAATAAGCGACAGAATAACTCCGACTCCAAAGGAAATCAGGATCCAGATCGGCGATAATGGTTCTCTTGGAAGGCTTTTTCCTCCAAAAGGTTCCCCGCTTCTTGCCTGTGTAATGAATTTATCGCACAGATTGACAAATGTCTGAAATGCTGCGAAGTACTTTTCATCGTGCAAATCGCCCTTCATCTCTTTCAAAATATATTCGATGCCGTCATCGGTAAAAGCTGTAATCCCGTAACCACAGGTTGAAATACAGCAAATGTTCTCTTCTCCTACACTGACGAGAAGCAGGACTCCGTCCTTATCTGCCCCATATCCATAGTTTCCATAATCATATGTATCGTCTGCATATTCTTCTGCTGTTTTTCCATCCAGCGTATTCGTTGTCACCACAACAACTTCCATTTTCTGACGAACACTTAGTTCATCAAGCATATCATTTAATTCCGCTTCCTCACTATATGTCATAAGTTCTGCTTGATCCTGCACACGGCAATATTCATTTGCAAATCCGCCTGTATCATCGGCTGAAACTGAAATTGTCATACCCAGACACAGGGCCAGAATAAGCAAAAGTGATATCATTTTCTTTTTCATTTTCGTCACCTCCTAAAACAGTCCGAATAAATGAAGAAGTGTTGCAGCACCGTAAGTTACTGCAGTAAACACAGCCGCCAGTATAAGCGTCCAACGGGTTGCTGCTGATTTATCTACCGGCAGATCTCCGACAAATTTTCCGGTCTGTCCGTTCATTGCAAATGTATATCTGTTCCCATTCCATGTGGTATTCAGCAGCCATACCGGATATAGGGCATATCTGGCTTTTCCGCCGTGAAACTGTACGCTGGTATTTTCAGCCGTTACTGTTTCGTAACCAATGACTGTTTCAGCAAATGCCTGTTCCGTTGATTTCTTTACACGTTCATTCGCACGATCTATACTCTCTTCTGCTGTCACATCATATTTATCTGCAAGATAACCGGCAAGATAAGCAGTCTGAAAATCCACTGCCTCCGCACAGTTGAACGGTTCGATTGATTCCATCAGATCATCTGCCATTTTAGTAGAACCGTCTACCGGAACATCTTCAAACCCAATGCTTCCACCTCTGTGTACCATAAAGTAACTGGTCTTGGTGTAATTATAATTACTGTCACTCCAGGTACGCACCTTGGTTGCCTTATAACGAACCTTTGCGTCTACATCGGTATCAAAAAGCCAGAATGGTACATAGACACCTTTGATCTCATCGATATGATTCTGATCCTTGAAAATCTTCGGCAGAAGACGTTTTCCTGTCAGATGTTTTACCAGCCCTTCTTTCGCTGCTTTTTTATTCAACTTGAACGGAATGACCAGATCCGGTTTCAGGGTGCCGGAAAACTGTCCCATCATAACAATCGGATTATCACAGAAAGGACAGGATGTTGCCGCCGTATTCGCAT
Source organism: uncultured Dorea sp. (assembly GCA_934309195.1). GTDB lineage: Bacteria > Bacillota > Clostridia > Lachnospirales > Lachnospiraceae > Dorea_A. Next base: position 888 of record CAKRCY010000009.1, on the reverse strand, counting down.
CGCCTACAATCTCCCCTCCGCAGGATTTACACACATATGTGCGCAAACCATCTGTTTCTCCTTCTTCCCATTCACCCCCTGCTGTGGTCTCCCAATCCATATTGTCTGCTTCTTCATCCTGCAGTTCGGCATCATATCCTTTCAGTACATCCATTTCGAACTCCGTGTCGCAGTACGGACACTTCATCTTTTGGATCGTACTGTCAAAGGCTATCGCACCTCCACAGCAAGGACATTTATATTCCTGTAATCCTGCCATAATTCATTCTCCTTTCATCGAATAACGGATTGCTGAGATTTTATTTTATCTTCCATTTTGCATTGTCGATCTGCAGGCTATAACCGCAGAAGGAACAGCAGTTATTCTCATCCGGTATAAAATTCGCTCCGCAGGATGGACAATCCTTTTCTATAAAAAAAGCTCCATCTGTCTTTCTTCTTTCCGGATATCTTGCTCTTTGAAGAACCAGGGTCTTCTTTACTTTTTTCGTATAAGGTTTCTTTTTTTCAGGAAGGTAAGTTTCTTTTCCAAATACCTGCACTGTTATTTCCGTTGTCTGTTCGGTGTTGACCACTTTCTTCAGCACGATCGCATCCACTCCGTAGTCCAACAGATCCTCCTTCTTTTCTTTATAAAGGACTTCACTGATACAGGATCGCAGATAGTTTTCAGAATATCTTACAATCCCTTCCCGCATCTTTTCCTGCTTTGCCCTGTCGCGGGAAATAAAGGACAGAATTCCTATAAGCACAAGCAAGGTAAGCACTACACCTATGGTAAGCGAAATATCGATATCATTGATGAGCCAAAGGGTAGTGTCAAGTAAGTTATGAAAAAACAGAGCCAAAGAAAAAGGCTCATTGAACCTTGAAAATTGTAGATATATT
>CAKRCY010000008.1:0-58057 GCA_934309195.1 uncultured Dorea sp. | reverse complement strand
TTTGATGAGGGGCCAGAGGGTAAAACCTCTGGCCTACTCTACATTCACTGGAACGCCTTTCCAAGTTTTATTCCGTGGGTATCAAATGCCTTACAAATTAAATGGCAATTGCGTAACCGTAGTGGCCTCCATCGGGTTACACTTCCGGGCATTTCATTTATTAACATCCGCTGCCAGTCACGACTTGAAGAAAACAGTATAAAGTGGTTCTGGTGAATGTGGAATGCTCTTAGAAAAAATTAGAGGGTCAGAATCTCCGTTAAAGGAACGAAGCGAACGTGTTTGAGGCGAACGCCGAGTTTGAGCGTAGTTCCTTTGCTTTTAGGAGATTCTGACCCTCTTAGTTTTTCTTAGAGCATGGAACCTGAACAAGAAGCACTTTATACTGTTTTCTTCAAGGATCGAGAGGCCAACTCAGTTAATAAATTAAATCCCAAATTTACTTTTTGGCTTCCAGTCTCTCCTCCCAGAGCTTATCTGCCATTTTTGTCCAGGCTTCGGCATAAGGTTTGCATTTATCGCAGAGATGTTGTACGTCTTCCGGAGATTGCGGATCGGTAGAGTGGGCACCGGTCTTTTTGACCATCTCAGGCAGACATTCCGGATTCTCAAGCATTGGACATGGACGCAGCATATTGTCATTGAACGGCTGCCCTTTTCTGTATGCCTGGAAGATCGGACTCTTTAAAGCGTCCAGAAGACTGAATTCGTGGATATTTGCATTTGAATAATGAATGAATACACAAGGATCTACATCTCCCGCTGCATTGATATGCAGGTAATAGCGGCCGCCTGCGATACATCCACCGATATATTCGGCATCGTTCTGGAAGTCCAGGCTGAAGATCGGTTTGGAACTTCTGAATGCACGGATACGTTCGTATACAGCTTTCCGTTGTTCCGGATTCGGCATGAGTTCCGGAGCAGCATCGTTTCCAACAGGTATATAATGGAAGAACCAGATGAATAATGCACCGGCTTCAATGATCATGTCATAGAATTCTTCACTTGTGATATCCTTGTAGTTTGCGCTTGTGTAGCAGGTAGAGATACCGAATGGAAGATTATGCTCCTTTAACAACTGCATGGCATGCTTTACTTTTTCGAATACACCGGGACCACGTCGTCCGTCATTGGCAGTCTCGAATCCTTCCAGACTGATCGCAGGAACGAAGTTTTTAACTCTTAACATTTCCTGACAGAATTCTTCGTCGATCAAGGTACCATTTGTGAAAGATAAGAATTCGCAGTCAGGATGACGCTCACAGATCGTAATAATATCTTTTTTACGTACCATAGGTTCTCCGCCGGTATAGATATACATATATGTACCGAGTTTCTTTCCCTGTGTTATGATATCATCGATTGTTTCAAGAGAAAGATTCAGTTTGTGTCCGTATTCAGCGGCCCAGCATCCGGTACAGTGCAGATTGCAGGCCGAAGTCGGATCTAATAAAATCGCCCAAGGAACATTACAGTCTTCTTTTTCCTCGGTTTCCTTCTGAAGGGCAGAACCTTTCAAAGAAGCGTTAACGATAAAGTTTGTAAAGAAAGTTTTTCGTACTTCAGGATCCAATTCCCATACTTTTGTAGCAAGTTCATACCAGTTTCCCTTTTCGGCGATTCCCTTGCGGATCGCATTACGCTGACCTGCATACCAGCCTTCCGGAGCAGCCTTGTCAACAATGCTCATGACTTTTGGAATATTTGCTTCAGGATCTTTATCCAAGTAATTAAGTGCTGCCTGAATAGCGGAAGCAAAGGCGGCGTTTTTGATTGTGTCTACAACATTCATAGTGTTACCTCCTCATCTTACTGCATTATATTCTCTATGCAGTTACCTTATCTTAAAACTTTTGATTTCCGGATTCAAGCAAATACGACATTAATCGTATATTGTCGTTTTTTTGACAAAAAAGGAAGAGAAAAAGTATCATAAATAACGATAAAAGATTCAAAACTTAAATTGTACTTATAAAAAAACGAGATTTTTTAATTATACTTATAAAAAGGGGTGGAAAAATAAGGCGGTTTTATATATAATAAGGATAGAAACGTTCAAAAACACAAACGAAAAGGAGATGTATTCATGGAAATGTTATCAATCGAGAAGGAACTGCAGGGCAATTCTTACCCGGGACGTGGCATTATTATAGGAAAGAGTGCAGATGGGACAAAAGCTGTAACTGCTTACTTCATTATGGGAAGAAGCGAGAATAGTCGTAACCGTGTGTTTGTAGAAGAAGGGGAAGGCATCCGCACACAGGCATTTGATCCATCAAAACTGACTGATCCAAGCCTGATCATCTATGCACCGGTACGTGTACTTGGCAACAAGACGATCGTAACCAACGGAGATCAGACGGATACTATCTACGAGGGCATGGATAAACAACTTACATTTGAACAGTCACTCAGAAGCCGTGAATTTGAACCGGACGGACCAAACTATACACCTAGAATTTCAGGTGTTATGCATATTGAAAACGGAACTTTTAACTACGCAATGTCAATCTTAAAGAGTAACAACGGTAATCCGGAAAGCTGCAACCGCTATACATTTGCATATGAGAATCCGGCAGCAGGAGAGGGGCATTTTATTCACACATACAAATGTGACGGTAACCCGCTTCCAAGCTTTGAAGGAGAACCGAAACTGATCGCAATTCCGGATGATATGGATGCATTTGCCGGAAACTTATGGAACAGCCTGAATGCCGAAAATAAAGTATCGTTATTTGTACGTTATATTGATATCGCAACAGGTACATATGAGACAAAGATCATCAATAAGAATCAGTAAGAAGAATCGAGGAGAAGAGATATGAACGAATTAGAACTGAAATACGGATGTAATCCGAACCAGAAACCGTCCAGAATTTATATGGAAGACGGAAGTGAGCTGCCAATTAAAGTTCTGAATGGGAGACCTGGCTATATCAACTTCCTGGACGCATTTAACGGATGGCAGCTTGTAAGCGAACTGAAGAAAGCAACCGGACTCCCGGCAGCTACATCATTCAAACATGTATCGCCGGCAGGTGCTGCAGTCGGTCTTCCACTGAGCGATACACTTGCAAAGATTTACTGGGTAGATGATCTGGGAGAATTATCACCACTGGCATCGGCCTATGCAAGAGCAAGAGGTGCAGACCGTATGTCTTCATTCGGTGACTTCATTTCTCTGTCTGATGTGTGTGATGTAGATACAGCGAAACTGATCAAACGAGAAGTATCTGATGGAGTGATTGCTCCTGGATATGAGCCGGAAGCACTGGAAATCTTAAAAGATAAGAAAAAAGGAAATTATAATGTAATCCAGATCGATCCGGATTATGTACCGGCTCCGATCGAACACAAGCAGGTGTTCGGTGTTACATTTGAGCAGGGAAGAAATGAATTAAAGATTGACGAAGAGTTCTTCTCTGATATTGTAACAGAGAATAAAGAACTGACAGAGCAGGCGAAAATTGATCTCGCAATCTCTATGATTACATTAAAATATACACAGTCCAACTCGGTATGTTTTGTAAAAGATGGACAGGCAATCGGTATCGGTGCAGGTCAGCAGTCCAGAATTCACTGTACACGCCTTGCCGGAGGAAAAGCAGATAACTGGTGGCTCAGACAGTCTCCGCAGGTTATGAATCTTCCGTTCGTGGATGGAATCAGACGTGCAGACAGAGACAATGCGATTGATCTTTACATCGGAGAAGATTACATGGATGTTCTTGCAGATGATGCATGGCCGGCAATCTTCAAAGAGAAACCGGAAGTGTTTACAAGAGAAGCAAAGAGAGAATGGCTGGACAAACTGTCCGGTGTTGCACTTGGATCAGATGCGTTCTTCCCATTCGGGGATAACATCGAGCGTGCGCACAAGAGTGGTGTAAAATACATTGCGCAGCCGGGTGGATCCGTTCGTGATGATAATGTAATCGCAACATGTAATAAATACGGTATGGTGATGTCATTTACAGGAATCCGTTTATTCCATCACTAATCGGGATATAATATTAAGAGACACATCCTAAAGTTGATATGATATATGTCGCAAAAAGCGGGAAGGTTACGTAAGAGCGCAGCTTTCCTGTTTTTTTATACAAATGAAGGAAAATGTAGCAGGATTCCGGCAGCTGTCCGGCATTTATTTCTTCAAAAATAATTCTAAATAGGCTAAAATAGGAGAAAGGAAAGAAGGTGATGCAATGTCAGTAATAGAATTATTGATCGTATCCGTTGGATTGTCGATTGATGTATTTGTAGCAGCGGTCTATATGGGGGCTGGATTTTCAAAAATCAGATGGAAGAATCTGGTTCTGCTGAGTATCCTGTTTGGCGGTATCCAGTTAGGGACACTGGTTCTGGGCAATCTGATCACATTGCTTCCGTTATTGTCCATTACCAGGACGAAGACGGCGGCTGACAGATGGGAAGGTCTGACGGTACTGATTTTTGCTGCGATCGGAATCTATATGATTATCAAAGGAATAAAGAAAAAGAATGTACTGGAACGGAGAAAAGACGAGATTGAGTGGAAGAAAACAACGCTTCTGGCTATGGTGACAAGTGTGGATGCATTTTTTGTCGGAATGGGGCTGGGTTTTTTGGATACAGCGATGATCGAGGAGTCGCTGGTGTTGTTTCCGGTGACGGTTCTGGAAGCCGTGATCGGTATATTTGCAGGATACAGATTGGGATTGAAAGAAAACAGGCGTGCATACTGGATCGGAGGAGCACTCCTTTTACTTGCCAGTTTTGATGTAGTTCTCCATTATTATATGTGAAAAAAAGAGCAATTTAACAGTAGATTTTGCCGGATAACAGGACTATAATGACTTATTACAGGATATCCGAGGTAAATTAAGGTGATGAGATGGAGCGAAAAAGTGAATTGACAAAAGCACTATTGGGGGAAAAATTTAAAGAACTGGTAGCGAAAAAAGGATTTGAAAAACTGACGATCAAGATGATCACGGATGCAGCAGGGGTGATCCGTCCGACATTTTATAATTATTTTCAAGATAAATACGAAGTGATGGAATGGCTTCTGTGGGAAGATGTATTTAAAGAAGTCTCAGAACTTATAGAGCAGGAACGTGGAATGGAGTCCTTAAAGCTTCTGTTCCGGAAATTTGAAGAAGATAAGACTTATTACGAAAAAGTATTTGAAGTGACCGGTCAGAATTCTTTTGAGGAGATGCTGTATGGACAGATTTTTAATATGGAAGAAATTCTGGTTAAGAATCATCCGTTAAAACATTTAAGAGATATGCCGCATGTTGATGAGAAGATATTTTTGGAATTTCATGCAATATCATTGGTGAATGGATTAAAATACTGGCTTATTAAGGAAAGCAAAAATATTTCGTCAGGGGATGCAATGGAATTCTACCGTTATATGATGTCACATTCAATTCTGGATCTGTTGGATATTGAAAAAGCGGAGAAGAAAAAGTAAAGGGTTTCACTACACAGAGTGAAACCCTTTTCCTATAATCTCGCTGGTGTTGGATATCAGTAAGAAAGCACCGGTTGTATGATTTTTTATGAAGTTACGAAGTTTGATCGCTTCATTTGGACTAAGTACAGTCAGGATGATATATTTGTCATCGCCTGTGAAGGCACCCTGTGCGAGTACGATTGTTGCACCTCGTTTCAGGTCATTTTTGATAAATTCACAGATTGGTTCCGGCTCGCTGCATACCACGTGGAAATACTTCGAGCGGTTCAGACTTTCAATCAGACTGTCGATCAGTGTCGAACGCATCGTAAGACCGAGCAGTGAATAAAGACCCGTCTTAATGTCAAATACGAAGAAACCGGCGATTGTGAATAAGATATCGGAAGCAAGCAAGCCTTTTCCGATGTCAACGCTGGTGTATTTTTTCAATATCATGGCAATAACATCCGTGCCCCCGCTGGATGCTCCGATATTGAACAGAATGGCCGAACCGATGGCAGGAAGTACAATCGCGAAGATCAGTTCCAGCAATGGTTCGTTGGTAAGCGGGTGGCTCATTGGATAGATACGTTCCAGTCCGGACAGCGTGACAGAAAGTAGGATACTACTGTATGCAGTCTGTGCAGCAAATTTTTTTCCGAGAACAAAAAGCCCTATGATCAGAAGGAGCATATTCGCAATGAAGGAAAAATCACTGGCCGAAAGAGGAGTGAACTTGGCAACGAGTACCGCAAAACCGGTGATACCGCCAAACGTGAAGTTGTTGGCGAACTTGAAAAAGTAGATACCCACTGCCATGATCAACGTACTGACAGTGAGTAATGCAAAGTTTTTTAAATGTTCTTTCATTTGAAAATTCCCCAGTTTTCCTTTTGTAATTATTAAATTTTTATATCCTCAATGATTGTAACGCTCATATATGGAAAAGTCAACGGATTGGTGATATATTATTAAGAGACAAAATATTCAGAAAAATGACGGGGAGGACAAGAAAAAATGAAACTTTTTTGGCAGAAGGCGGAAGTTCAGAAGTTTGAGCACGCAAAAGATTTTGCAGAAGAATATAATATAGGAAAGAAAGACTTTATTCTTGCAAGTAAAAGCACGTATGAGGCGTATTTTGCAGCGCTTGGATTAGAGGCACATGTAGAATATAAAAGCAAATATGGAAAAGGTGAGCCTACGGACGAAATGATCGATGCATTACTGGCAGATTTCCGTAAGACAGACTGTGACAGAATTATTGCAATCGGAGGAGGAGCAGTTATCGATATGGCTAAGATCCTGGTGCTCGCAGGAGATTATAGTGCGGAAGAAATCTTTGGAAGAAAGGTTCCGCTTAAGAGAGCAAAAACGTTGATCGCAGTACCAACTACGTGTGGTGCGGGTTCTGAGGTCTCGAATGTATCAATCGCAGAATTTACAAAGCTGCATACCAAGATGGGGCTTGCTGTCGACGAGATTTATGCAGACCGTGCGGTATTGATTCCGGAATTGCTGACAGGACTTCCATATTCATTTTTTGCAACGAGTGCGATCGATGCATTTATCCATGCGATTGAATCTTATGTGTCTCCGAAAGCTACTTTGTATACACAGATGTTCAGTATGAAGGCAATGGAGATGATCATGGAAGGCTTCCGTAAAATTGCAGAACATGGAGAAGCATTCCGAATGAATCTGCTGGATGACTTCCTGACGGCAAGTAACCTTGCCGGAATTGCATTTGGCAATGCCGGAACGGGAGCGGTACATGCCATGTCTTATCCGTTAAGTGGTGTCTATCATGTTACACACGGAGAAGCAAATTACCAGTTCCTTACAGCGGTATTTGCAAAATATCAGGAATTGGATCCGGATGGCAGGATTAAGGAATTAAATAGTTTCTTAAGCAATGTTTTAGAATGCGATGCGGACTTGGTATATGTGGAGATCGGAAAACTTCTGGATCAGATCATTGCAAGAAAACCATTGCATGAATATGGAATGAAGGAAGAAGAGATTGAGAGCTTTGCAAAGACCGTAGAAGAGACACAGCAGAGACTCCTGAATCAGAGTTATGTAAAACTGACCTGGCAGCAGATGGCAGAGATTTACAAAGAACTGTATTAAATGTTGAATGGTTTATTCCGCATCGGAACATACTATCCTTCATAAGAGGAGGATAGAAATAATGTATAAGTATTTACCCATTACGGATGTATACGCAAGAGAAATACTTGATTCAAGAGGAAATCCGACGATAGAAGTGGAAGTGCTGGCAGGAGATGAATTCTGTGGCCGGGCAAGTGTGCCATCCGGTGCATCGACCGGAAAGCATGAAGCAATGGAATTACGGGATAAAGAAGAACGCTACGGAGGGCTTGGCGTACAACAGGCAGCGGATCATGTTAATGCAAGGATTGCACCGGAAGTGATAGGTATGAACGTGCTGGATCAGGCGGCAGTCGATCAGACGATGATCAGGCTTGACGGGACAAAGAACAAGTCCAATCTCGGAGCCAATGCCATGCTTGGCGTGTCTCTTGCGACCGCAAGAGCAGCGGCCGGGGCGCTCGGTCTGCCATTGTATTCGTATCTTGGCGGTACGAATGTAAAGAAACTTCCGGTTCCGATGATGAATATCATGAACGGGGGAAGACATGCAGATAATACGATCGATATCCAGGAATTTATGATCATGCCTGTGGGTGCGGAAAATTTTAAGAATGGACTTCAGATGTGTGCAGAAGTATATCATGAACTGAAACAGCTTTTGAAACAGCTGGAATATAGTACTGCAGTGGGAGATGAAGGAGGATTTGCACCGGATCTTCACAATGCGGATGAAGTTTTGCGCCTGATGGTAAAAGCGGTGGAAAAAGCAGGATACCAGCCGGGCAAAGAAGTTGCGATCGCACTGGATGTAGCTGCATCGGAATTGTATGATAAGAATTTTAAGAAATATGTTTTTGACGGTGAGGCGAAGAAAAAAGGGTACAAGATTGTCCGTTCGGCAGAAGAACTGATTGATTACTATGAGGAAATGATAGAAAAATATCCGGTTGTATCCATCGAAGATCCGTTGGATGAAGATGACTGGGAAGGATGGAAAACTCTGACAGACAGGCTTGGAGAGCGGGTGCAGCTGGTCGGTGATGATCTGTTCGTGACGAATACCAGAAGGCTTGCAAAAGGAATACGGAGAAAAGCAGCCAATGCGATACTGATCAAAGTAAATCAGATCGGGACTTTGACAGAAAGCTTTGAAGCAGTGAAGATGGCACAGAATGCAGGATATAAGGCTGTGATTTCACATCGTTCAGGAGAGACTGCAGATACCTTTATTGCAGATATTGCGGTAGCGGCAGAGGCGGGACAGATTAAAACCGGGGCTCCATGCCGGTCAGAGCGTGTGGAAAAATATAATCAATTGCTGAGGATTGAAGAAAGACTGGGGGATGTGGCTGAGTATCAGAACCCATTTGTACAAAAGACGGATGAGTTGAAAGATTCACTTGCCTTATCAGAAACCCTGTGATAAAATAAATGTGGTTTATCCGCAGGAGGTGTGAATAGTGGACATTTTAAAGATTGTATTAATGATAATATTTGCAATAGACTGTATCGCATTGACCATAATCGTGTTAATGCAGGAAGGTAAGTCAGCAGGGCTTGGTGCCATTAGTGGTATCGCTGATACTTACTGGGGACAGAACAAGGGACGTTCTATGGAAGGTGCACTGGTGAAGTCTACAAAATTCCTTGCGATTTTGTTTATTGTACTGGCAGCAGTGTTGAATTTAAAAGTATTTGCATAGGATAGAGCATATTTTTAGAAGATGAAAGGGACACTCCTGTATGGGGTGTCCCTTTTTCGACGATGCAGGAGAGTATATGAATATGAGTAAGAAATTTGATAAGAGAAAAAAAGTCGTCTATGACCTGATCTGCGACGATTTATATACACCGATGAAATTTAAGGAACTGGCCATGCTTCTGCGCGTGGCAAAAGAAGACCGGGATGAGCTGCGCCAGATACTGGAATCATTGGAACAGGAAGGGAAGATCTATCTTTCCAAGAGAGGAAAGTACTGTAAAGGACACGCAAAGCGTCTGACCGGCGTGTTCCGTGCAAGCCTTAAGGGATTCGGTTTTGTTGTACTGGATGAAGGTGGTACGGCAGATGTATTTATCGGAGAAGATGATATCTGTGGGGCATTCGACGGAGACCATGTCGATATTGTGCTGACAAAAGAGCCGGAGGGAAGAAGCCGTGAAGGAAAGATTGTGAAGATCCTGGAGCGTGGACTTTCGAAAGTGGTCGGACTGTATCGTATGAAGCCGGGCAAAAAGTTTGGATTTGTAATTCCGGATAATCAGAGACTGGATCAGGATATATTTGTACCGGTTGAAAAATCAAGAGGGGCAGTGGACGGACATAAAGTTGTAGTGGAACTGACTTCTTACGGAGAAAACGGGAAAAAACCGGAAGGAAAGATCGTGGAGATTATCGGACATCTGAATGACCCGGGGACGGATATTATGTCGATCGTAAAAGGGTATGATCTTCCGGTAGAATTCCCGGATAAAGTGTTAAGACAGGCAGAACGCGTGGCTAAGCCGGTCAGTGAAGCGGATATGAACGGGAGAAAGGACTTGCGCGACTGGCAGATGGTCACGATCGACGGGGAAGATGCAAAGGATCTGGATGATGCAGTGTCGCTGGTAAAAGACGGTGAAAATTATATTCTGGGTGTGCATATTGCAGATGTAACAAATTATGTGCAGGAGAATAGTGCTCTTGACAGAGAGGCTTTAGAAAGAGGAACCAGCGTTTATCTCGTAGACCGTGTAATCCCGATGCTCCCACATACGCTTTCGAACGGAATGTGTTCATTGAATGCAGGTGAAGACCGGCTGGCATTGAGCTGTATTATGACAGTAGATCCGTCCGGAGATGTGATCGCACATGAGATTGCAGAGACGGTGATCCATGTGGACCGCAGGATGTCTTATACCAGTGTGAAGAAGATCCTGACCGATCATGATGAAACTGAGACAGAAGAATACAGGGAACTGGTTCCGATGTTTGAACGGATGCAGGAACTTTCCGGCATTTTAAGGGCCAGAAGAAAGAAAAGGGGCTCAATTGATTTTGACTTTCCGGAGACCAAGATGATTCTTGACGAGAACGGAAAGCCAATCGACATCAAACCATATGACAGAAATGTTGCGACGAAGATCATTGAAGATTTTATGCTTCTGGCAAATGAGACGGTGGCAGAAGACTGTTACTGGCAGGAACTTCCATTTTTATACCGCTCCCATGAAACACCGGATGAAGAAAAGATCCGTACACTGGCAACATTTATCAATAATTTCGGATATTCTATGCATATAGGAGTAAATGAAATCAGACCAAAAGAAATTCAAAAATTGCTTACAAAGGTAGAGAATACTCCGGAAGAGGCAATGATCAGCCGACTTGCATTACGTTCCATGAAGCAGGCGAAGTACACAGTGGAGAATGATGGACATTTTGGACTGGCAGCTAATTATTATACACATTTTACTTCTCCGATCCGCAGATATCCGGATCTTCAGATTCACCGGATTATCAAGGATAATCTGCGGGGAAGAATGAATGCGGATAAGATGGAACATTACCGGTCTATCCTTCCGGAAGTGGCAAAGCGTTCCAGTGAGATGGAACGTCGTGCAGATGAAGCAGAACGTGAGACGATCAAGTTAAAGAAAGTAGAATATATGCAGGCGCATATAGGAGAAGAATTTGAAGGTGTGATATCAGGAATAACAAAATGGGGCATGTATGTGGAACTTCCGAATACGATAGAAGGTCTGGTTCATGTAACGAATATGACTGATGATCATTATGAATATAATGAAGAACGCTATGAGATGATGGGGATGCATACACGGAAAGTGTATAAACTGGGCGAAGGACTAAGAGTCCGGGTGCTGGATGCAGACCGTCTGATGCGTACGATTGATTTTAAGATTGTGAATCAGGGAGGTGCCGGAGATGGCGAAGAGTAATGACAAGATGGTTGCAAATAATAAAAAGGCATATCATGATTATTTTATTCTGGATAAGATTGAAACGGGAATTGCTCTGCACGGGACAGAAGTGAAATCACTCCGTATGGGAAAATGCAGCATAAAAGAATCGTTCATCCGTATTGAGAACGGAGAAGTATTTATATATGGTATGCATATCAGTCCATATGAAAAAGGAAATATCTTCAATAAAGATCCGCTCAGAGTCAGAAAATTACTTCTTCATAAATCAGAGATCAACAAACTGATCGGCAAGACAAAAGAAAAAGGAATGGCAATCGTGCCTCTGAAAGTCTATTTTAAAGGAAGTCTTGTAAAGGTAGAAATCGGTCTGGCAAAAGGTAAGAAATTATATGATAAACGTCAGGATATCGCAAAGAAAGACCAGAAGCGTGAAGCGGAACGCGATTTCAAGATGAAACTCAGATAGAACACAGACAGGAGAGGATAAAATGGTACCGACAAAGAAAGAAGAATTAAGAAATCTGGTTACACAGACCACAATGGAGACTTATGAGGAGCTGACTCCGCATCTGGTACAGCTCATTAATGAGACAAACAGTAATCCGGAACTGACAGAGAGCCAGAAACAGGATGAGATTTCCTTACATATGATGGGATTTGTAAAGTCCTGTACCAATGAGATTATCATTGAAGTGCTTGGAGAAATTCTTGGACTGTGAAATTGTGGAAAAAATATGAGAAAAATAAAATCTGGTTGTGATAATTGAACGAAATTGTATATAACAACAGAAAAATATCAGAAAATTCCTTGACAAAGAAAGTTCTGAGCGTTAAACTACGGGACATAAAGCAAGGGCGCTTCGAAAATAATATTTCGAGGCGCTTTTTCTTTTTGACAAGATGACGGACAGGAACGCTGAAAGCAGTTCCTCCAGATATATGACAGCACAAGGGTGTGCAAGTTCTGTGAGTCGGCCACAGAGCTGCACATCTTTTTTGTTGTCATATATCTGGCAGAAATAAAAGTCATCTTGTAGCTCCGGAATATTTCGGATAGTGATTTTCCGGAGGAGCTGAAGGATGAAGGAGGAACTATTATGACGAAAGAAGTATTATCAGCCATACAGGATGCTGTAGGCACACAGGTATTTGGAATCTGGTTTCTGATCGGTGCAGCATTGGTGTTTTTCATGCAGGCAGGATTTGCGATGGTAGAGACAGGATTTACCAGAGCGAAGAATGCAGGAAATATTATTATGAAAAACCTGATGGATTTCTGTATCGGAACTTGTGTATTTATCCCGCTTGGATTTGGAATTTTACTTGGTGAAGATGCACTTGGCGGATTTATCGGAACTCCGACACTTGGAATTTTTACAGATTATGCAAACTTTGACTGGTCTAATTTTGTATTTAACTTAGTGTTCTGTGCAACAACGGCAACAATCGTATCCGGAGCAATGGCAGAACGAACAAAATTCTTATCTTATTGTATTTATTCAGCTGTTATTTCAGCTATTGTATATCCGATCGAAGCACACTGGATCTGGGGAGGCGGATGGCTTGCAAGTTTAGGCTTCCATGATTTTGCCGGATCATGTGCGATCCATATGGTAGGCGGTACAACTGCTTTTATCGGAGCAGCAATGGAAGGTGCCAGAATTGGTAAATTCACAAGAAATAAAGAAGGAAAAGTTACAAAAGTACATGCATTCCCTGGACACAACATTGTAATCGGTGCACTTGGATGTTTCATTCTCTGGTTCGGATGGTATGGATTCAATGGTGCGGCAGCAACAACCGGATCGCAGCTTGCTTCAATTTTTATGGCAACAACGATCGCACCTGCAGTAGCAACGGTTGTATGTATGATCTTTACATGGATCAAGTATGGAAAACCAGACGTTTCTATGTGTCTGAATGCTTCGCTTGCAGGTCTGGTAGCAATTACAGCACCTTGTGATGTTGTAGATGCAGCAGGATCCGTTATTATCGGTGTTGTAGCAGGACTGCTGGTAGTATTTGGAGTATGGTTCTGCGACAATGTAGCTCATGTGGATGATCCTGTCGGAGCAGTTGCAGTTCACTGTTTAAACGGTATCTGGGGAACAATCGCAGTTGGTCTTTTTGCAACAAAGACAGCACCGGAATGTACATTCAAAGGGCTGTTCTACGGTGGAGGGTTCCATCAGCTTGGATTACAGCTTCTTGGTGTTGTAAGTGTTATGGCATGGACAATTGTGACTATGACAATTGTATTCAAAATAATTGATAAAACTATTGGACTGAGGGTATCAGAAGAAGAAGAAATTGTTGGTCTGGATTCAAAAGAGCATGGTCTTGCATCTGCATATGCAGGATTCAGCCTGATGGATATTACAGAAGGAAGCATGAGTATTAACGATAATACAGAGATTGGTGAAAATGATTATGATGAAGCGTCAGAAGTACAGAGAGCAGCATCTGTCAAAGTAACCGCACCTGTAGATCCGTCAACAGGTATACATAAAGTAGTTATCATTGCAAAACTTTCAAGATATGAGAAACTGAAGACAGCCCTTAATGATCTTGGTGTAACAGGTATGACTGTCACTCAGGTTATGGGATGTGGAGTTCAGAAAGGTGCAGGTGAGAAATACCGTGGAGTTGAGATGGATGTAACGGTACTTCCGAAGGTTAAGGTAGAAGTTATCGTCGGAAGTATTTCAGTAGAGAAAGTGATTGACACTGTGAAGAGAACACTTTACACTGGTCATGTCGGAGATGGAAAGATCTTTGTTTACAATGTACAGAAAGTTGTGAAAGTTCGTACCGGTGAGGAAGATTACGAAGCATTGAAGGATGTAGAGTAAGGAGAAAGTTTACGGTATTATACTGATTTATAACCAAAAGAGATGTACATGATGTAATGTCATGTATGTCTCTTTTTAGATTTGCATTTTTAGATTACATAAGAGGCTTGACAAATAAAACAACTTGAGATTATAATTAAATTTACGTAAAGACAGTCTGCAAACCAGAAAAAAAGCATTTCTATTCAGGGCTTGTACTGGTTTCGACGGGGGTCTGGAAGTTGGAGAAGCCATCCGTAGCGGGACACTACGTTAAAAGTTCCACTTAAATATAAACGCAGACAATACAGAATTAGCGTACGCAGCCTAATTAGGCCGCAGTCGGCCCCGGATCATCCGCTGTCCGGGTCACCGGCTTCAAACAGGCGGAGCACTTCGTTTCCAAAGCTTTGAGGAGATGGAAGAACTTATGAAGCTACTAAAGTGAGGAACCTGTCATTAGGTGCCGCATGGAGGGAATGTTAATATAATGACTGTGATGGGAGATGCTCGAATGGATGGGCTTTCGGACGCGGGTTCAACTCCCGCCAGGTCCACTATAATTAAGTAATACGAAGAACTTGTCATGGGCGGTTTTTCTTATGTACTTAAGAACACAGAGGAAAGTCATAGTTTCTGAAGAATCGGTAAACTAGGGCTTTTCTTTTTTGCTTGTAATTATCAAAAATAAGAAAGCAACGAAATAAATAGATCAACAGGAGGGTATTATGAGTGAGAAATCGATGAGTAAAAATACAAGAAAAAATGTGATCCTGCTGCATATTGCAGTTATGTGCTTCAGTTTTTCGGGAGTGATCGGTCAGTATGTACAGGTACCGGCAGTACAGGTGGCAATGGGAAGAGTTATCTGTTCTTCACTGCTTTTGCTGGCAATATCCCTGGTCTGCAAGGATAAGCTGACGCTTGATTCAAAGAAAGATTATGGCCTTATGATCATGACAGGTGTGGTAATGGCAATTCACTGGTCAAGCTTCTTTCAATCCATCCAGACATCGTCTGTGGCAATTGGAACGATCACATTTTCTACATTCCCGTTGTTTCTGACGTTTTTAGAGCCGTTATTATTTCATGAGAAGATTCGTGGCAGGAATATTTTGAATGCACTGATTCTTCTGCTGGGAGTATTGATCACAATTCCGGAGTTTTCCGTGGAGAATAAAGTGACGGTCGGAATTATCTGGGGAATGCTTGCAAGCTTTACATATGCAGTGATGACATTGTCGAACCGGTATTTTGCCAACAGATACAAAGGACGTACGATCTGTCTGTATGAACAGGGAACAGCAGCCGTTGCACTGCTTCCGGCACTGGGATTAGTGAAAGCGGACTGGCGTCCGGTGGATTTTGCAGGGGTTGTAACGATTGGCTTTTTGTGTACGGCAATTGCCTATTCTTTATATGTGACAGCGCAGAAGGGTGTGACAGCACAGACAGCGGGAATTATCTCGGGAATGGAGACGGTGTACGGCATCGTATTTGCACTCCTGTTCTTAAGAGAGATCCCAACAGTCAGGGAACTGGTCGGAGGAGCGGTGATACTTGGAATCGCATTTTATTCGTCCCTGCACAGTGAGGATGAATTGTAAGAAATTTTTAAGAATTGTATCGGGAAATATTTAAATCATGAGCGGTATAGTATGGCTGTAAAGAAAAAGAGGGGAGAGACGAAAGAAATGGAGGCAGAAAAAATATTAGTAGTAGATGATAATAAAGAAATCGTCTATTCCATCAGTGAACTGTTAAAATATGAAGGCTATGAGACTTTGAAAGCTTATGATGGTATGGAAGCACTGGATATCATGGAGCGGGAGAATGTAGACCTGATCCTTTTGGATGTGATGATGCCAAGACTCAATGGTCTGTCGGCGCTAATGAAACTGCGCGAGAAAAGCAGGATCCCGGTGATCATCCTGTCAGCGAAGACGGAAGAAAGTGATAAGGTATCGGGACTTACGCTTGGGGCAGATGATTATATCGAAAAGCCATATAATCCGGCAGAATTGATTGCAAGAGTGAAAGCACATTTACGCAGATATCGTGTATGGAGTAACATGGAAGCGGAGAAAAAGAAAGATCCGGATCAGATTGTGAATGGCGGACTGGTACTTGATAAGAAACAGAGAGTGATCTTTGTTGAGGGAGAAGAAGTGCATCTGACGGCAACGGAGTATAAGATCCTGGAGCTATTGATGGCGCATCCCGGGCAGGTATTTCCGGCAGAGCAGATCTATGAGAATGTATGGCAGGAAACAGCAGATTATACCGTAGAGAATACGGTAATGGTACATATCCGTCATATCAGGGAAAAAGTGGAGATTGATGCGAAGAAGCCAAGATATGTAAAGGTGGTGTGGGGAATTGGATACAAAATGGAAAAATATGGTGAAAGCAATTAAAAAGTTTACAAAAGAATATTATGATTGCATATCGGGATTATTGCTGTTTATAATTGGAAGCTTCCTGTTCTTTGAGGTATTAGTGAACAGGTATTGTTACAGTACATGGGGAGTATGGAGAGTCTGCCTGCTCGGCAATATCCTGGTGCAGCCGGGAATCTGCCTGCTCGTACGCAGGTATATGAAACTGAGATATCGGAACTGGAGTCAGAAAGGGATTGCAGAGACCTATCTGCAGGATACAGAAGACAGTATCTATTATCAGACCTGGAAGGCGAAAGAAAAACAGTCGGAAAAAAGATTCCGGAATATACTGGCGGCAGAACTGGCGGCAGCAGCGGCATATCTTTTCTTTATCAGTTACAGCAGCGGATGGGGGTGGAATTATGCAGCCGGATATATGATGGTAGCAACGGTGTTTATAGAATATATCTGCTGTCGGGAAGTGATCCAGAGATACTGGAGAAGTGAACTGGACCAGATCATGGAACGTACTGAGAGCTTCTTTCAGAAGCGTCTGGAACAGGCGCTGGAGATTGAACGGAAGAGTCTGGAAAAGGTATCGAGAAGCGACCAGTTAAGAGTAGATTTGATCACAAATGTATCGCATGATCTGAAGACACCGCTGACTTCCATCGTCGGATATCTGGAACTGATCAAAAAAGAAGAATTAAGTGATGTAGTGAGGGACTATGTAGACGTGATATCGACAAGAGCAGGAAAGCTTGGTGAGATGATCAACAGCCTGTTTTCGCTTGCAAAAGCGAGCAGTGGGAATATAGAACTTCACAAAGAAACTTTTGAGCTTAATCGTCTGATGGAACAGATATTTGCAGATATGGATGACCGGATAAAAGAAAGCGGGCTGAAATTTGTAACTCAGCTTACGGAAGAAGATACGGCAATTTATTCTGATAATTCATATTTTTACCGGATCTGCCAGAATTTGGTGGAAAATACGCTGAAGTATTCGGCGAAAGGAACCAGGGTATTTGTCAAGACATATAAAAAGGAAGCGGGAACAGATCAGAAAATGGTATTGGAGATTACGAATACATCCGGATATGAGATGGATTTTGAAAAAGAAGATATCATCGAACGGTTTTCAAGAGGCGACAAGGCAAGAACCAGTGAGGGTAACGGACTGGGACTTGCAATCGTAAGTACCTATGCGAAAGCACTGGGAGGAGAATTTGATATTAAGATTGACTGCGATCAGTTCAAGGCAATTGTTTCGATATAATAAAATGTATAAAAGTAATCTGGATCCCGGAGAAGGGAATGAAAAGGATGGTGTATGCAGGACGCCATCCTTTCTTATATGTACCCGGTTTTTCTGAAAAAGTCCTGTAGAAGAGTTTCGAAAATGATTTCGTTGACAAATGAATAAGTTTAAACTAACATTAGTTATATAAATATAACTGAATGGGAGGAGAACAATGTTTCTGGAAATAAGAGGAATCAAAAAATCATTTGGAACAGGAGACAGCTGCGTGAATGTGTTGAAAGGGCTGGATCTGAATATAGAAAAAGGCGAATTCTGTGTCTTACTCGGACCGTCGGGGTCTGGTAAATCAACATTGCTGAATATCATCGGAGGAATCGATGGTGCGGATGAGGGCAGTATTACAATCGAAGGTGAACGTCTGGAAGATATGACAGAGAAAAAGCTTTCCATGTATAGAAGAAAGCATCTGGGATACATATTCCAGATGTATAACCTGATACCGAATCTGACGGTCCGCGAGAACATTGAAGTGGGGGCATACTTAAGTGAGCAGCCATTAGATGTGGATGAATTATTACATACACTGGGACTTTACGAACATCAGAGAAAACTGCCGAATCAGTTGTCAGGAGGACAGCAGCAGAGAACTGCAATCGGACGTGCGATCGTCAAGAATCCAGATATTCTGTTGTGTGATGAGCCGACCGGTGCGCTGGATTACCATACATCAAAGGAAATTCTGAAACTGATCGAGACGGTCAATCAGAGATACGGCAATACGATTATTATGGTTACACATAACGATGCGATCAAAGATATGGCTGACAGAGTAGTGAAGCTCAGAGATGGAATGATCCGGAAGAATTACAGAAATGAAGTGAAGATTCCGGCAATCGATCTGGAATGGTAAGGGGGACATGACAAATGAAAAGCCCTTTAAGAAAAAGATTACCACGGGAACTTAAAAGTGAATTTGGAAAGTATTTAGTTGTCTTTGTCATGATGGCAATCACAATTGCATTTGTATCCGGATTTCTGGTGGCAGATGGAAGTATGATCCGGGCGTACAATGACAGTTTTCAGAAATATAATATAGAAGACGGGTATTTCCGGACGAAAAAGAAGCTGACTACAACACAGAAAGAAGACATCGAAAAATCGGATGTAAAAATATATGAGAATTTTTATATAGAACAAAAGCTGACGAACGGAAGCACTGTGCGGTTTTTTAAGAACCGGAAAGATGTAGATAAGGTATGTCTGATGAAAGGAAGGATGCCGGAGAAGCCCGGCGAGATTGCCGTGGACCGTATGTACGCAGAGAATAACAGTCTGGAAATCGGAGACAGGGTAAAGAGTGGAAAGAAGGCATTTCGGATTACAGGACTTGTGGCTCTTTCGGATTACAGTGCATTATTTCAGAATAATAATGATACGATGTTTGATTCTGTAAAGTTTGGAGTGGCAATCGTTACAGACAAAGATTTTGAAGCATTAAACCAGGTGAAACTACAGTATAATTACGCCTGGGTTTATGATAAAAAACCGGTAACAGAGAAGAAAGAAAAGAAAATGGCAGAAGATCTGATGGAAGACATGACTGGTGTTGTGACGCTGGAAAGTTATGTGCCGCAATTTCAGAATCAGTCGATCTGTTTTACCGGGGATGATATGGGAAGTGACCGTGCGATGATGGTTATGCTGCTTTATATCGTAATGGCAATTCTTGCATTTGTCTTTGGAATTACGATCAGTAATACGATAAGAAAAGAAGCCGGAGTTATCGGTACGCTTCGTGCATCCGGGTATACAAGACGTGAACTGATCATACATTATATGTCACTTCCGGTTGTGATCACGCTGATCGGTGCGCTGGTTGGAAATATTCTTGGATATACGTTATTAAAGCAGGTATGTGCCGGTATGTACTATGGAAGTTACAGCCTTCCGACATATGTAACGATCTGGAATGCGGAAGCATTCTGGATGACAACGGTTGTGCCGGTTATTATTATGCTGATCATCAACTATGGTATTTTATATTACAAATTAAGGCTGTCACCACTTAAGTTTATAAGAAGAGATCTTTCTTCCCGAAAACAGAAGAGAGCTGTATATTTGAGCACAAAGCTTGGAATTTTCCGAAGATTCCGTCTGAGAGTTATTTTCCAGAATATCAGTAATTATATGGTGTTGTTTGTAGGAATCTTATTTGCCAATCTGTTATTATTCTTCGGATTGCTGCTGCCATCCGTATTGAACCATTATCAGGAAGAAATTCAGGGAAATATGCTGGCGAAATATCAGTATATACTAGAGGTTCCGACAGAGGCAATGAGTGGGAGTAAACTGGAAAGTTTACTGGCGCTGATGCAGTATTCTGCCGGGACAAAGACAGAGAATAAAACTGCAGAAAAATTCAGTGCGTATACATTAAATACAATTCCGGGACAGGCGAAGAGTGAAGAAGTGATGCTGTACGGAGTAGAACCGGACAGCAGATATATCAAGGCAGATCTGGGGAAAGGAGTCTATGTATCAGCTGCATATGCAGACAAATACCAGGTGGAACCGGGAGATAAGATCACGTTAAAAGAAAAATACGAGCGGAAACGTTATACATTTAAAGTAGATGGAATCTATGATTACAGCGGAGCTGTCAGTGTATTTATGAGTCGTGATAAGCTGAACAGGACATTTGATCTTGGAAATGATTATTATGCAGGGTATTTTGCAAATACAAAGATCAGGGATATTGATGAGAAATACATCGGCACCGTGATTGATCTGGAGTCATTGACGAAGGTCTCGAGACAGCTGGATGTGTCTATGGGAAATATGATGGGGCTGGTCAATGGATTTGCAATCATGATCTATATGATCGTCATCTATCTGTTATCAAAGATCATTATTGAGAAAAACGCACAGTCTATCTCCATGACGAAGATACTTGGCTATACGAACGGAGAGATCAGCAGATTGTATATTATGTCAACTATGGTTGTGGTTGTGATAGAGCTGCTTTTAAGTCTTCCGATAGAAAAGGCGGTGATGAATGTAATCTTCCGCGCGATGATGATGTCAAGCATGACAGGCTGGATCACACTGTGGATCGATCCGAAAATATATGTGGAAATGTTCTTTATCGGATTCATCACCTATGGTGTAGTAGCTCTTCTTGAATATCGGAAGATTAAAAAAGTTCCGATGGATGAAGCGTTGAAGAATGTAGAATAGGAAAAAGCAGAAGGCATGAAATCAAAGCCGGCTTGTATGTGTAAAGAATAAATACAACAACTGTCTTGTCACATGTAAATAACAGTGGTATAATGTGAAAAGTTTAAGCGGTCAGAATAATATATGTGGAGGGACTGTCCGTAAACGGAAAGCAGTATAGAAAAGAGGATGTTGTATTATGAAACTGAATGCAGATGTAGTAATAGTCGGAAGTGGGGTTGCCGGACTTTTCAGTGCCTTGAATTTACCTGAAGAACAGGAGATCATATTAATTACCAAATCGGATCTGGAAAGCAGTGATTCTTTCCTTGCGCAGGGGGGAATCTGTGTATTAAGAGATGAAAAAGACTATGACAGTTATTTCGAAGACACGATGAAGGCAGGACATTATGAGAACCGGAAAGAATCTGTGGATATTATGATCCGCAATTCCAGAGATATTATTAATGACCTTGTGAAATACGGTGTAGAATTTGAAAAGAAGGACGGAAAATTTGCCTATACAAGAGAAGGCGCACATTCCAGACCGAGAATCCTGTTTCATGAAGATGTGACGGGAAAAGAGATCACCAGCAAGCTGCTTGCGCAGGTGAAAAAGCTTGAGAATGTAAAGATATATGAATATACAGAGATGACGGATGTAATCATTGAAAATGGGAAATGTGTGGGAATCAAAGCAGAGAATGAAAAAGGAACATACGAAATCTATGCGGAGAATACAATCCTTGCAAGCGGAGGAATCGGTGGAACATACCAGCATTCGACAAATTTTCCACATCTGACAGGAGATGCGATTGAAATAGCAAAGAAACATAATATTCGTCTGGAACATCTGGATTATGTACAGATTCATCCAACGACATTATATTCGAAGAAACCGGGAAGACGTTTCCTGATCTCAGAGTCTGTGCGTGGAGAAGGTGCAGTTCTTTATAATAAGAATAAAGAGCGTTTTGTAGATGAGTTGCTGCCGAGGGACGTGGTGACAAAAGCAATCAGGGAAGAGATGAAAAAGGATGGAACCGATTATGTATGGCTTTCCATGGAACATATACCGAAAGAAACTATTTTAAATCATTTCCCGAATATTTATGAACACTGTCTGGAAGAAGGCTATGATGTGACAAAGGAATGTATTCCGGTCGTACCGGCACAGCATTATTTCATGGGTGGAATCTGGGTTGATTCGGATAGCAGGACTTCTATGGAGCATCTGTATGCAGTTGGAGAGACAAGCTGCAATGGTGTTCATGGTGCGAACCGCCTGGCAAGTAATTCCCTTTTGGAAAGTCTTGTGTTTGCAAAACGTGCAGCAACAAAGATCAAAAAGGAAGAAACAAAGAAAAATTTGTCTGAACGAAAAGTAGTGTAAGATGGTATAATGAGTGCAGAGTGTGAATGCACAGATATGAAAGAGATAAATATAAAGCAGGGTAAAGGAGCACAACATGAATAATATAACAATGACATTACAGGTAGATCATCTGATCATGGAAGCATTAAGAGAAGATATTTCAAGCGAGGATGTGACCACCAATGCGGTCATGCACGAAGCTGTAACAGGAGAAGTAGACCTGATCTGCAAGCAGGATGGAGTGATCGCAGGGTTACAGGTATTTCAGAGAGTTTTCGAATTGTTAGACAAAGACACGAAAGTAGAATTTTTCTGCAAAGACGGTGATGAAGTAAAGAACGGACAGTTAATGGGAAAAGTAACCGGAGATATCCGTGTCCTTCTTTCCGGAGAACGGGTTGCACTGAATTATCTGCAGAGAATGAGCGGGATTGCAAGTTATACACGTTCGGTAGTTTCACTTCTGGGAGAGAGCAAGACAAAACTTTTAGATACCAGAAAGACAACTCCGAATATGAGAATTTTCGAAAAATATGCAGTCAGAGCAGGCGGCGGATATAATCACCGTTATAATCTCTCTGACGGTGTTCTGTTAAAGGACAATCATATCGGGGCAGCAGGAAGTGTAGCAAAGGCTATTCAGATGGCGAAAGAATATGCACCATTTGTACGTAAGATCGAAGTAGAAGTGGAGAATCTGGATATGGTAAAAGAAGCAGTAGAAGCGGGTGCGGATATTATCATGCTCGATAATATGTCCACAGAGGAGATGCAGGAGGCAATCCGCATCATCGACGGACGCGCGGAGACAGAGTGTTCCGGTAATGTAACGAAAGAGAATATCAGCAGACTGACTGCGCTTGGTGTAGATTATATTTCCAGCGGGGCATTGACACACTCTGCTCCGATTTTAGACATTTCCTTAAAGCACCTTCATGCGGTATCATAAATGCAGTTACTGTGTATAGAGAAGATACATGGACAGGCAGATCATTTAGGAAAAGAACATGGGAGGTGGCAACAGGAAATGCATGGATCTGAAAGAAGAGAACAGATAATCAGACAGATTCAGGAAAGTAAAGCCCCGGTATCCGGAACAAAGCTTGCTTCCTTTTATAATGTCAGCCGTCAGGTAATCGTGCAGGATATTGCACTGATCCGGGCAGCAGGATATGAGATCATATCTACAAACCGAGGCTATATATTGAATCAGCCAAAGACAGTGTGCCGGATATTTAAAGTCCAGCATACGGATGAACAATTGGAAGAAGAACTGAATACGATCGTTGATCTGGGAGGATGTGTGGATAATGTAATGATCCATCACAGAGTCTATGGGAAAATGGAAGCTGAACTGGTCTTAAATTCCAGAAGAAAGGTTAGCGCATTTATGGAAGATATCCGGAGCGGCAAGTCAAGTCCGCTTAAGAATATCACATCCAACTATCATTATCATAAGGTCAGTGCCGACAGCGAAGAGACGCTGGATCTGATCGAGCAGGAGCTGAGGGAAAAAGGATTTTTGGTAGAGGAAAGACGACAGGCAGTGTAAAATTGACAGAATAATCAAATGAAATATATGGTATTTTCTGACGGAAACAGGTATAATAGGGACAAAGAAATCGTGATACTTTCATCCGAAGGAGGGATACCTATGACGACACATAAGATTATAACAATAGGCAGACAGTTTGGAAGCGGCGGACATGAGATTGGCAATCTTCTTGCGACAAGACTGGATATTCCGTTATATGATAACAATCTTGTCAGAATGGCAGCAGAGAAGATGGATATCAGAGAAGAGACGGCAAAGGCGATTGATGAGACATCCCTGAACAGTTTTGTATCCAGTTATCTGATCACACCGATGGGATATTCTTCCTATATTAATTCGGAAGAATATGTGCAGCCGTTATCTGAGCAGATGTATGAACTGCAGACGGAGATTATCAAAAAGCTTGCGGAACGTGGGCCATGTGTGATCGTGGGAAGATGTGCAGACTATATCTTGAAGGACAATCCAAACTGCATCAATGTATTCATCTGTGCTGACCGGGCTGACCGCATCAAACGTATAGCGGAAAGATACGATGTGTCTGAGAAGAAAGCGCTTGACCGCATCAAACGTATGGACAGAGAACGAAAATATTATTACGAAACTCATACAGGACAGGAATGGGGAAGCATCAGTTCTCATGACATATTACTGAATGCCAGCCTTCTTGGAATCGAAGGAACGGTTAATGTGTTGGAAGGAATCTATAAAAGATAACGGATAATGATGTAATAAGAAATGAGCGGTGTATGCCGCTCATTTCTTATTGCCCTTAAATATTAGGATTCAAATCCAAGTACCGTTTCCGTATTCTGAATATCTGAATATAACTTCAGATGCATACCTTCTGTATGGCATACTTTTACAATATCCGCATACTCTTTACAATCCGGAAGTATTTTCGTGAGCATGTTAGGCATATTATGAAAAACATTACGGTTAAATATCCGTGTTTTTGGAGAGTCAAATAACGCAGTGTAAAAAATCTCTGCTTCTACCAGATCTTGGAACATATGGCTTCCGTAAGAAAGCTCCGGCATGTATCCGACTTCACTGTCCGACATTTCGCAGATCGCACAGAAGTGATTGATCGCAGCAAAGCTTACAGGAACCCCAAGTTCCGGTGAAGAAGTTCCGATGCGTCCGGGTACAAACAAAAGCAGGTTCTGATTGCTTTTGCGGAAGTGATGATTGATGTCTCCGATAATATGGGCGATATCGGGTTTCCGTTTATATGGGAATTCATAATAAGCCCGTGAGTCTACGAAGACTACATAGTCAATATCTTCTGCCCGGGACCCGCCCATGGAAGAACCGGTAACGGAGAACACTGTTTTATCTTCCGGGAGCGAAGGAACGGTTACGGCATCTCGTCTTGTGCCGACCTGAAGCGGTCTGCACTGTAACAGGTTAAATACAAATTCACCGGTATCAGTTCCGTTGATCGTAAATTCAATATCAACAGGATATTGATAGGCATGCTGCAATGTATGAAGAAGAGATTTCATACATCCAGTAAACTCAGTGTTGCGGACAAGTCCTTCACAGCTGGCGAAGAGTATTTCACGTCTCTGACCACGTTCGCGGAATGTCCGCTCGGCATCGCTGTCATGTTCCAACACCAGTTTTTTGTACCAGGAATCCATATATGGCGTGACATCTTTGAGCGGTCTCGATGACAGAGATTTTGTCGTATAATCCATAAGATCAACATAGCGCTGAGAATACTGGTGCTTTGCCCAGCTTTCGGTAAGTGTGGAGCGTTCCGGGGCAGAGAGGTTCACGATACGTGGATAATCTCCTTCCGTACGGTCAACTGCTCTTGTGCCAAGTCCCATTACCAGGCGCAGCATTCCGGCGGAAGCATCGATAGAATCATCCCATTTATAAGCACTGTAAGAGTATCCGACACCTGCTGCATTCGGCATGAGAAAATTTTCGTACATAGATCCGGATACACGTTGGATCAGAAGTGCCATCTGTTCATCCTTGAATCCCAGCCCCCGCTGTCTGCGGTATTCCAGAGCAGAAGGATTCATGGTGCTGGCATATACAGTACGGACGGCATTTTCCAGTTCAGTAAGGCGTTCATCCATCGTTCCGCTGTTGATGCAGAAGACCGATTCATATTTTCCGGCAAATGCATTGCC
The DNA here is from genome assembly GCA_934309195.1 of uncultured Dorea sp. Lineage (GTDB taxonomy): Bacteria > Bacillota > Clostridia > Lachnospirales > Lachnospiraceae > Dorea_A. The sequence continues at coordinate 31,797 of CAKRCY010000008.1, read as the reverse complement.
GAATGCGTCTTCCTGAAGACTGCTGGAACGGACGATGATCGGACGCTGCCCGAAATATTCCAGCATGCGGATGAACTGCAACCGTATGGATTCCGGGAAAGACCCAGAAAGAAAGGCCTGTTCCAGTTCCGGTGCCAGTTTAAAGTAGCCTTGTTTTGTCTTTTGATGAATATGAAGACGCCAGAATTTATTATGCACAATATAAGTATAAAATACATCAGAACCAAGATAATAGGAATCATGAGGCTCCATGTGGGCAAATGCTTCCGGGTTCTCTTTTTGGATGATTTTTCTTGCCAGAAGCATACCACATGCTTTGCCGCCGATGCAGCCTGTGCCGATCATACGCTTGTATACAAGAAAATAGTCATCCGGTTCAAAATAGGTCTTTAAAAGCGAAAGAATTTTTTCATCGCCTGACATCATGGTATGAGAAATGATGTCTTCTACTGCCGGGGTAAAAATTCCTTCTCTGTGGTATGTACGTCTTGTGTCCGTGATAAAACGCTCCCAGCTGTCCAGATTCTGGTTCTCGGAAGTAGTGGTAAGTGTGTCCACCAATGTGTAAAAACGACTGATCTCATATCCACCCTTCAGAGGAAGAAAAGCACCACTTTCTTCCATATATTTATGAGGAAGAAACATATTGGGAGAATAGCGGTTCCAGACTTTTAAAGGGTTGATGTAGAGGCTTTCATTATCAGTGTATACATCCAGAAGAAGTTGTGTAGTCTCCTGGATACGGGCAACAGCATCGAAAGAATGCTGCCCGCGCAGAAGCGGAAAATATGCAACTGCATTTAATTCAAATAGATACGGGCAGGTAACTTTGAAGAAATTTCCCATCATAAGATCTGTAGCCCAAGCAGCCTGCAGATCAGAAAGGCAGTCAAATACATAAAAAGCATCGCGGCCCTCTGCTTTGATCCGGCGTCTGACATTCATTGTAAAAGCTTCAAATCCTTCAGAGGGATCAAATTCACAGACCCGGATTCCGTCACCTGCCTGAAGAAGAGCAGGATGTCCGGAAAAATGCATGTATAAAAGTTCTTTTCCGTCTTTGCGAAGCTGGGCATAGAGCGGAGTCACAAAGTGCATATAATCATCCATACTGGATACCTGCCAGACGACATTATCACCCATACGGATGGAATCAAGCATGGAGTCAAGACCCGGAAGTCCGGACAGGGATCGTTCAAAAGTACTCATATGCGCACATCCTTTCTATGAAAATAGTCTATATATAATGTATTATACAGAAAAAAGACTGAAAATTACAGAGCAATTGAGAAAAATATACAAAGTAAGACTGCATATTTTGCTTGAAAAATACGACCATAACATCTAGAATAAAAATGTTACGAAAAAAAGAATAAAGGAGAGACGGTAGATATGGAAATGTTTATTGATGTATTACTGGATGCGGCAATCGATTGTGTGAAGATGCTTCCATTCCTGTTTCTTGCCTTTCTGCTGATAGAGGCACTGGAGCATTATTCCAGTGATTTTACAAAAAAACTCATGGTGAAAGTAGACAAGGCAGGACCGGTTGTAGGAGCAGTTGTAGGATGTGTCCCGCAGTGTGGATTTTCAGTTATGGCAGCAAATCTGTATTCAGGCGGAATCATTACGGTCGGAACATTGATCGCGGTATTTCTGGCAACATCGGATGAGGCAATACTTATTATAATGGGAAATCCGGAACATGCAGGAAAGATCGGTGTGTTGCTTCTGGCAAAAGTGATCATTGCAATTGTTGCAGGATATCTGGTAGATATTTTCTTTAAAAAAGAAATTGCAGTGCCGCATCATGAAGGAGAACTCTGTCATGACTGTGGATGTCACAACCATTCGGCCGGAGTAGTAAAACCGGCACTCCGCCATACAGGAAAGATTTTTTTGTATCTGTTTGTATTTACATTTATTTTGAATCTGTGTATTGACATACTTGGAATTGACAAGATCTCAGCTATGATGCTTGGAGATACTGTGTTCCAGCCGGCAATTGCAGCTTTGATCGGATTGATCCCAAATTGTGCGGCGTCTGTGATTCTGACACAGTTGTATCTGAGCGGGGCAATTTCTTTTTCATCTGTGATCGCGGGACTTTGCACGGGAGCCGGTATCGGACTTGTAGTATTGTTCAAAGTGAACCCGGATAAGAAGGAAAATATAAAAATTATAGCGGTATTGTATGTGATTGCTGTGATCGCAGGTCTGATCCTGGAGCTGACCGGAGTGTAGAATGCTGTCTGTGGCATAGAATTGCATTTTTGGAAGAATGTGTTATAATATTGACAACTAGGTGATAAGGCTTAGAGAGATTTAGGAGGAAATGAAATGGCTACAAAAAAAGTAACAACAGCAACCGCAAAGGATGTAACTGCAAAAGTAACTGCACCAGTGACAAAGACATCAGAAAAAGCAGAGACAACGAAGAAAGCAGAGACAGTAAAGGCAGTGGCAGCAACAGAGCCGAAGACGATAGAGAAGGAGCCAGTAAAAACAGCAGCTCCAAAGGCCGAGCCAGTAAAACCGACTACCAAAGAAGAAACAGCTAAGCCGGAAGCAAAGAAGGTCGAGAATAAAGTTGAAGACAAGGCTGTAAAGACAGAATCTGTCAAGAAAGCTGAAGCTGAGACAAAGACAGCAACAAAGAAGACAACGGCAAAGAAGACAACAGCAAAGAAGACAACTGCGAGAAAAACAACAGCAAAAAAAGACATTAAAGTAAGTGCGTTTGTAGAATACTTTGGAAAACAGGTAGAAGAAAAAGAGATGATCGCAAGAGTAAAGAAGGCATGGACATCTTCTGGAAAGAAAATCGGAGATATCAAGACGATGGAGTTATACATAAAACCAGAAGAATCTGCAGTATACTATGTTATTAATGGAACAGAGACAGGAGCAGTAGCATTCTAGAGGCGGATATAAGGAACCAAAGGCTGTGAATCTTCGGAGGCACAGTCTTTTCTATTCTTAAAGCATAATAAGGGGCAAAGGAGAAACGGGTATGAATATGGAGAACTTTACATCAGTTTTAAATTCGGCAGATGGGCCCACGAGTATATTTGTTGCAGGGAAGACACCGGAGATAATGGGTGTGCTGATTGCGATTGCTGTAGTGGGTGTGATTATTTCATTGTTTGGTCTGAAGCTTGTAAGAGTGCTTTCGGCAATGATAGGACTTGGAATCGGAGCAGTGATCGGAGCAGTGATCGGAATAGTGGCAGGTCTTGATACGACAAAGATGGTTGCGACAGTTGCCGTGTGCGGAGTGGTATTGTGTATTATGTGTGCAGTATTACGAAAATTCGGAATATTTGTTATGACTTTCTTTGGATCATGGGGGACATTCGTTACTCTTGTGGAAGCGCGGTCGGTTATAGTACTTGGAATCTGTGCGGCAGTTGCATTGGTCATCGCAGTACTGACAGTTATCTTTGCGGAATTTCTGGTCATCTTTGTAACCGGTATTGTAGGAGGAGTGGAAGCAGGAATGGTACTTCCGTTTCTTCTTGGCATGACAAAGATCAGCTGGATCGGATATGTAATGAGTGCGGCGATCGCAGTAATCGGTATCACGGTTCAGACGATGATGCAGTCGAGAAAGATCGGTAAGAGAGAAAAAATATTTTCGAAAAAGATCAAAGAACAGGTTTCGATGGAATCGGAAGTGGAAAAAGCCAGAATGCTTCTGGATGATGGAGATGTGGAAGAATCTCCTGAGGAAGAGCCGGAAGCCGGCGAACAGGGAGAACCGGAAGAGACGGTGACAGAGATATTTGACATAGACGATGATAAGCCGGAGCCGGAAGATACAGATGATGAAGAAAATGGAGATGCCGGAATGGCGGATGTACCGGAAGGCGGATTCCTGGATGAAGATGATGTCGAGATATTCGAGACGGACGATTCCGATATCGTAGTTCTTCATGCGGATGACATTGACTAAAAAAATATATATACCCGTTGCAGAAAATTAAGAGCTGCAACGGGTATTTTTATAAGGGATGTGCTATAATGCTGTTAAGAATAAAGTTAAGGAGGCTTACTTATGAAATTGGATATGCATTGCCATGTGCGGGAAGGCTCGGTAGACAGCAGGGTAAGCTTGGACGAATACATCACAACCCTGAAAGAAAAAGGATTTGACGGGATGCTGATCACAGATCACGATACGTATCATGGTTATCGTCATTGGAAATATCATATGAAAGGCAAGGTACATGAAGATTTTGTTGTGTTGAAAGGAATCGAGTATGATACTCTGGATGCAGGACATATCATCTGTATTATGCCGGAAGGCGTAAAGATGCGTCTTCTGGAAGTGAAGGGACTTCCGGTGTCTGTTCTGATTGATTTTGTGCACAGACATGGAGGAATCCTCGGACCGGCACATCCATGTGGGGAAAAGTATCTGAGCTTTACTAACACGGGAAGGTTTTATAAATCACCGGAACTGATCAAAAGATTTGATTTCATAGAGGCGTTTAATGCATGTGAATCAGCAGAATCGAATGAAGGAGCAAGAAAGCTTGCAGAGAAATACAAAAAGCCGGGAATTGGCGGAAGTGATGCACACAGACCGGACTGCATAGGGACAGGCTATACCATTCTTCCGGAAAGAGTGACCTGTGAGACGGAACTGATCGCCCTGATACGGAGTAAAGCAGCAATTGAGGCCGGAGGTGTGTTGTACGGAAAGACAGCCAAAGACAAGATGGGACCTGCGCATAAGATTCTGACTTATTCATTCTGGTTCTATAATAAGGGCGGGGCACTTCTGAAAAAACGGAAAAGAACCTTGAAGGGAAAGATTGAAAATCCGGCAACACCGATTGATCCGATTGAAATTCCATACCTGCATAATATTAAAAGACAGAAATAAAAAGAAGATGTATTTTTGAAAAATTATGCATTAAAATTTATAATTTCTTGCATGCCCTTTTTTACTGTGCTAAAATACAGTATAAAATTATGAGAATCAAGGAGGTACAGATTCGTTATGGGAATGACGATGACACAGAAGATATTGGCAGCACATGCTGGTCTCGACAGCGTGACAGCCGGTCAGTTAATAGAAGCAAAATTAGATGTAGTCATGGCAAATGATATTACAGGTCCTATGGCATTACCAATCTTCAGACAGATGGCAGATAAAGTATTTGATAAAGATAAAGTAGTTCTTGTTCCGGACCATTTTACACCGAACAAAGATATCAAGTCTGCAGAGAACTCAAAAGCAATCCGTGAGTTTGCCAAAGATCAGGGACTCAGCTGGTATTTTGAACAGGGAAAATCAGGAGTAGAGCATGCAATTCTTCCGGAAGCAGGAGTGGTTGCAGCAGGTGAATGTATCATCGGAGCAGATTCACATACCTGTACATACGGTGCGCTTGGTGCATTCTCAACAGGTGTCGGAACGACAGATATTGCAACCGGTATGGCAATGGGAGAACTGTGGTTCAAAGTTCCGAGTGCGATCAAGTTCGTACTGACAGGAAAGCCGGGCAGATATGTAAGCGGTAAGGATATCATCATTCATATCATTGGCAAGATCGGTGTAGATGGTGCGCTTTATAAATCTATGGAATTTACCGGAGACGGAATCAGGAATCTTTCTATGGCAGACAGATTTACAATGGCAAATATGGCGATCGAAGCCGGAGCCAAGAACGGAATCTTCCCGGTAGATGAGAAGACAGAAGAATATTTAAAAGAACATACAAGGAAAGAATATCGTGTATATGAAGCAGACGAAGATGCGGAATACGAAAGTATTGTAGAGATTGATCTTTCAGAAGTCCGTCCAACCGTTGCATTCCCACATCTTCCGGGAAATGCGAAGACGATCGATGAGATCGAAGCAATGGAACCAATCAAAATCGATCAGGTTGTGATCGGATCCTGTACAAACGGAAGAATGGAAGATATGAGAAAAGCAGCTGCTATTCTTCAGGGACATACGGTTCATCCGGATGTACGTGTTATGGTTGTTCCGGCTACACAGAAGATATACAAACAGTGTATCAGAGAAGGTCTTCTGGAAATCTTCGTAGACGCAGGATGTGCAGTCAATACACCAAGCTGCGGACCTTGTATGGGTGGACATATGGGCGTTATGGCAGCAGGAGAAAAATGTGTATCTACAACAAACCGTAACTTTGTAGGAAGAATGGGACATGTAGATTCTCTGATTTATCTGGCATCACCGGAAGTAGCAGCAGCAAGTGCGATCGCAGGATACATCGCAAATCCAGAGAAAGTAGGTGACAAATAATGAAAGCTTTAGGACATGTTTTTAAATACGGCGATAACGTAGATACAGACGTAATCATCCCGGCAAGATATCTGAATTCTTATGATGCACAGGAGCTTGCGAGCCATGCAATGGCAGATATCGATCCTGAATTCGTCAATAAGGTACAGCCTGGAGATATCATTGTTGCCAACAAGAACTTTGGATGCGGTTCTTCCAGGGAACACGCACCGTTATGTCTTAAGACAGCAGGTGTCAGCTGCGTTATTGCAGAGACATTTGCAAGAATTTTCTATCGTAATGCGATCAACATCGGACTTCCGATCATTGAGTGCCCGGAGGCTGCAAAAGCAATTGAGGCAGGTGATGAAGTAGAGATCGATTTTGACAGCGGTAAGATCTATGACAGAACAAAAGGAACAGAATTCCAGGGACAGCCGTTTCCAGAGTTCATGCAGAAACTGATCGCAGCGGGCGGACTGGTAAAATATACAAACAGTAAGAGAAAGTAATCATAAATAAGGAGAACGTTGGCATGGGTTTATATTACAAAAGTACAAGAAATTCTAATCTGAAAGTAACAGCATCTGAGGCAATTCTGAAAGGTCTTGCTCCGGATGGCGGACTTTTTGTACCATCGGAACTTCCAAAGCTGGATGTAACAATGTCAGATCTGAAAGGGAAGACATATCAGGAGATCGCATATCTCGTAATGAAGCAGTTCCTGACAGATTTTACAGAAGAGGAACTGAAAAACTGTATTGATAAAGCATATGACAGCAAATTTGACACAGAAGAAATTGCACCGCTCGTAAAAGTCGATGATACTTATTACATGGAATTGTTCCATGGTGCAACGATCGCATTCAAAGATATGGCATTATCGATCCTGCCGCATCTGATGACAACTTCGGCAAAGAAGAATGACGTTAAGAATGAGATCGTGATTCTGACTGCAACATCCGGAGATACGGGAAAAGCAGCACTTGCAGGCTTTGCGGATGTGGAAGGAACAAGGATCATCGTATTCTATCCAAAGAATGGTGTCAGCAAGGTACAGGAACTCCAGATGGTGACACAGAGAGGGGAGAATGTAAATGTAGTAGCGATCCATGGCAATTTCGATAATGCCCAGAGCGGTGTGAAAGCGATGTTCGAAGATACAGAACTGGCAGAAGAACTCGCAAAGAAAGGCTATCAGTTTTCATCAGCCAACTCTATCAATATCGGACGTCTGGTTCCACAGGTGGTATATTACGTCAATGCATATGCAAAACTTCTGGAAAATGAAGAAATTGAAGATGGTGAGAAGATCAATGTGGTAGTACCGACAGGTAACTTTGGAAATATCCTGGCTGCATATTATGCAAAACAGATGGGAGTACCGATTGATAAGCTGGTATGTGCTTCAAATGACAATAAGGTATTGTTTGACTTCTTCCAGACAGGAGATTATGACAGAAACCGTGAGTTTATCCTCACTACATCTCCATCCATGGATATTCTGATCTCCAGCAATCTGGAACGTCTGATCTACAGAATCAGCGGGGATGATGATCAGAAGACGAAGGATATGATGGAAGCATTAAAATCTGCAGGAAAATATACGATTACAGAAGATATGAAGGAGCGTCTTGCTGATTTTGCGGCAGGGTATGCAACAGAAGAAGAGTGCGCAGAGAATATCAAAAAAGTATACGATAAGACAGGATACGTTATGGACACGCATACAAGTGTAGCATCATATGTGTGCAGCTGTTATCAGAAGAACAGTGGCGATGACAAGAAATGTGTGATCGCATCGACTGCAAGTCCGTACAAATTCGTGAAGAGTGTGATGAGCGCAATCGATCCAAAGTATGTAGAGCAGGATGAATTCAGCCTTCTGAGTGTTTTAGAAGAAACATCCGGACGTGAGATGCCACAGGCGATCAAGGATATTCTGAATGCTAATATCCTGCATGATCTGGAATGTGATGCAGATAAGATGAAAGATACAGTAAAGAATATTTTGGAAGTATAAAACTTTATATTAAAAATAAATAAAATTCATAATTGATAAAAATTACTAAATGCAAGGTTTGGGTACAAATCTTGCATTTTTAAGTTGCATATAAGAGAAAAAACAGGAAAAATAACGGATTGAGATGTGGAGATTGCAAAATAGCGTCTCGAAAAGATTGTTAAAGTGTTGACTTTTGCGCGGAAAAATGCAATAATAAGGCAAATGCTGTTGTGGGAGAGTATGAAAAACCAGAATTTATAAATATACAGCAGTAAATAAAAGAAAAGAGGTTAAATGAAGATGGCTAAAATCGATTTAAGCAAGTATGGCATTTCAGGAACGACAGAAATCGTACACAATCCTTCTTATGAATTATTATTTGAGGAAGAGACAAAACCAGAACTGGAAGGTTTTGAAAAGGGACAGGAAAGTGAACTTGGTGCAGTCAATGTAATGACAGGTATCTATACCGGACGTTCTCCTAAAGATAAGTTCATCGTAGTTGATGAGAATTCAAAAGATACTGTATGGTGGACATCTGATGAATATAAGAACGACAACCATCCTGCAACACAGGAAGCCTGGGACGCAGTAAAAGATCTTGCAATTAAAGAACTTTCTAACAAGAAACTTTATGTTGTAGATGCATTCTGCGGAGCAAACAAAGACACACGTATGGCAATCCGTTTCATCGTAGAAGTAGCATGGCAGGCACATTTTGTAACAAATATGTTCATCAAACCTTCAGAAGAAGAACTTGAGAATTTTGAGCCAGACTTCGTAGTATACAATGCTTCTAAAGCAAAAGTTGAAAATTACAAAGAATTAGGACTGAATTCAGAGACAGCAGTAATGTTCAACATTACAAGTAAAGAGCAGGTTATCGTGAATACATGGTACGGCGGAGAGATGAAGAAAGGTATGTTCTCTATGATGAACTACTTCCTTCCGCTTAAGGGAATGGCTTCTATGCACTGCTCAGCCAATACAGACCTGAACGGAGAGAATACAGCGATCTTCTTCGGACTTTCAGGAACAGGAAAGACAACACTTTCTACAGATCCTAAGCGTCTTCTGATCGGTGATGATGAGCACGGATGGGATGACAACGGAGTATTTAACTTCGAGGGTGGATGCTATGCTAAGGTTATTAACCTTGACAAAGAGTCTGAGCCGGATATCTACAATGCAATCAAGCGTAACGCACTTCTTGAGAACGTAACACTTGATGAAAACGGAAAGATTGATTTCGCAGATAAGAGTGTAACAGAGAATACACGTGTATCTTACCCGATCGACCATATTGAAAATATCGTACGTCCTGTATCTTCAGCACCTGCAGCTAAGAATGTAATCTTCCTGTCAGCTGACGCATTCGGAGTACTTCCACCGGTATCTGTACTGACACCAGAGCAGACACAGTACTACTTCCTGTCAGGATTTACAGCAAAACTTGCAGGTACAGAGCGTGGAATCACAGAGCCTACACCTACATTCTCAGCTTGCTTCGGACAGGCATTCCTGGAACTGCATCCTACAAAATATGCAGAGGAACTTGTTAAGAAGATGGAGAAGAGCGGTGCAAAAGCATACCTGGTTAACACAGGATGGAACGGAACAGGAAAACGTATCTCTATCAAGGATACACGTGGAATCATTGATGCTATCCTGAACGGAGACATCAAGAATGCTCCAACAAAGACAATCCCATACTTCAACTTCGAAGTACCTACAGAACTTACTGGTGTTGACACAGGAATCCTTGATCCTCGTGACACATATGCCGATGCAGCCGAGTGGGATGAAAAAGCAAAAGATCTTGCTGCAAGATTCATCAAGAACTTTGCTAAATATGAAGGAAATGCAGCTGGTAAAGCTTTAGTTTCAGCAGGACCACAGTTATAAGAGACACTTATCTATCTGATTAAAATCAGACAATTGTAAAGGGTTGTAAAATCCATGTAAATGGGTTATAATAAGTGCAGTGGAAACCTGAAATGTTCGATACTCTTGTAGTTTTGAACCTACAATACTTTAAACGGGAGTCTTACATCTCTGTAATATGTCAGGCCATCGATTTTGCAGTGGAAGGCAGAAAAGCAGATGCGGATACCCACCTAGCGGGTGCTAGGAGTCAGAATACAGGAACCGGCATTTTGGGGAATATACAAAAGATAAAAGACAGTCGTTTTAACGGCTGTCTTTTTTTGAAATTGCCATCAGGTTCAGGTAAGCGGATCTGAGAAAAAGGTCAAAGAAAGGGAAATAAAGTGCGGAAACGGAACAACAGGCATTATAGCATCTACATTGCATGGATTTTATTGCTTCTGTGTCTGATTACAGGGCTGAAAGGCGGGCTGGAAGAAAATGCAGCCGGAAAGAAGGAATCTTATCCGGGAATATCAATTCAGAGCCGGTGGGAAGAATTGTGGAAAACAGCATCATCGAAAGACAGAGGGGAAGAGAGCGAAAGTAAAGATAAGACTACGGAAAAGGATGCGGATACCCGGAAAAATATCCGGGTATTGATCATGACAGATGGATATCAACAGATCGTACATAGAGAGGTAGAAATCAGTGCAGCGGGAGGATTAAGAATTGAAAAGAAGGATGGCCTGGAAGAAACTGCGGGAAATGAAAAAATGAAGATCACAAAAGAAGATACCGGATTTCAAAATGGAAAGATTCATATACAGGCAATAGATGGAGGGGAGATAACCGTTAGGAGCATCAGGCGGGGGTATGGGAATCCGTCTTATGCAGGTGCGCTGGATCTGTATGCCACATCAGAAGGGGTTGTGATAGTAAATGAACTTCCGCTGGAGAGTTATCTGTGTAAAGTGGTTCCGAGCGAGATGCCTGCATCATATCAGAAGGAAGCCTTAAAGTCCCAGGCGATATGCGCCAGAAGTTATGCATACCGGCAGATTATGGATTATGCTTATCCGGAATATCAGGCCCATGTGAATGACAGTACAGACTACCAGGTGTATAATAATTCGGCATCACAGCAAGCTGCGACAGAGGCTGTACAGGAGACGGCAGGAAAAGTGTTGAAATATAATGGAAATATTATAACAGCCTATTACTATTCGACTTCTTGCGGAAAGACAACAACGATGGCTGCGTGGGGAACGAAGGAGAAGGCAGAAAATGCATATCTTCAGTCTGTAGAAGTGAAAGATCAGACAGGTGATTATGAGAGAAATCTTCCATGGTACCGGTGGGAAGCAGATATAGATCAGAATACATTGTCCAAAATGACAGCAGAGAATACAAAGAAGAATATTGGAACTGTGCAGTCACTGGAGGTGACGAAAAGCGGACCGGGCGGTGCAGCGTTACAGATAAAAGTATCAGGAGACCGGGGAACAGTTGTTGTTGATACGGAAAATAAGATCCGCAGAGCATTGGGTGGAAGCGGATATGAGATAAAGAAACAGGACGGGACAGCTGTAAAGGGAAGCAGACTTCTTCCGAGCGCTTTTTTTAAAGTAGAAAAGGAAGGAAATATCTTCAAGATTAAGGGCGGTGGATATGGACACGGCATCGGCATGAGTCAGAACGGGGCAAATGAAATGGCAAAAAAAGGAAAGAATTATCAGCAAATACTGCAAATGTTCTATCCCGGAACGACAATTGAATGATAAGTATAATCAATGTAAAAGTGTTTGAGAAAACATGACAGGAAACATAATAATTTCCAATAGACAAATAAATAAAAATCGGGTAGAATATAGAGACGAATATTTTGGGAGATAAGGATGAAAAAAGTTAAGTTTCTATATGATAAAGTAATGGAAATAACCGGACAGGTCGGAAAAGATCATGTGGGTGCCTATGCTGCACAGGCAGCGTATTTCTTTATGCTCAGTATGATCCCGATCATTTTACTGTTGATCACACTGGTACAGTATACACCGGTTACGAAGGCAGATGTCATGACAGCTGTACTTCAGGTATTTCCAAAATCCGTAGACAGTCTGATTACGTCAATCGTGAATCAGGTTTATAATCAGTCCGGCGGAATCATCTCACTGACCATTATTGTTGCACTCTGGTCAGCCGGGAAAGGGGTGCTGGCACTGACGACAGGTCTGAACTGTGTCTATGACTGTAAGGAGACACGTAATTATATTATTTTGAGAATACGTGCAACATTTTATACAGTGGCATTTATAATTGTGATCATTTTTCTGCTGGTATTATCGGTGTTTGGTAATACGCTGAATCTGTTTGTAACGGAACATTATCCGGTGATGGAACGCTTTGTGGATCAGATCATGCGGATCCGCGGGATCATCACGCCGGTGTTACTGTTTGTATTTACGATGATGATCTATAAATTCCTGCCGAACCACATTGTACAGTTGAGAATCCAGCTGATGGGTGCTGCGTTTTCAGCAGTCGGATGGATGATCGTATCCTGGATTTTCTCGGTCTATCTGGATATCTTTAAAGGATTTTCATCGATGTATGGGAGTCTGACAACGATTGTACTGATCATGTTGTGGTTGTATTTCTGTATGTATATCTTACTGCTGGGCGGGGAAGTAAATATGATTTTGAGGGATATGGACCAGGGGTAGAATTTCTGACTTGACAACTCTGAGTCATATGATACAATAATTAAGTATTATGAGATAAAGGCAATGACCGTGTAAGTAGTGAGCCATTTTCCGATAGAGAGAGGGAATCAACAGGCTGAAAGTTCCCTTGGGTTCAGATGGTGAATGAATTTCCCGCGTGAGCTGTGTTCTTGAAATAACAGTAGAGAATGCCGTATGATGCACGTTACGCAGTAATGAGTGTCCGTAAAAATTTTGCGGGAATCAGGGTGGTACCACGGGTAATATGTCTCGTCCCTTTTGGGGCGGGGCTTTTTTTATGCCAAAGCATACCAAAAAGCATACGCTGATATAAAGAGATGCGGAGAAAGGAAGAAAATGATGAAAGAAAGACTGCAGAACATCAAAGATGAAGCATTGAAGGCAATTGAAGCTGCCGATATGCCGGAAAAACTGAATGATGTGCGTGTAAAGTTCCTTGGTAAAAAGGGAGAACTTACCGCTGTATTAAAAGGTATGAAAGACGTTGCACCGGAGGACAGACCGAAGGTTGGACAGATGGTAAATGAGACAAGGGCAGCAATTGAAGCTGTTCTGGAAGAAAATAAAGAAAAGATGGAAAAGGCAATCCGCACGGAAAAGCTGAAAAAAGAAGTGATCGATGTTACACTTCCGGCTAAGAAAAATTGTGTCGGACACCGTCATCCGAATACAATCGCACTGGAAGAAGTTGAACGTGTATTCACTGGTATGGGATATGAAGTCGTAGAAGGACCGGAGATTGAGTATGACGAATACAACTTCCGCAAACTGAACATTCCGGACGGACATCCGGCAAAGGATGAGCAGGATACATTCTATATCAATAAAGATATCGTACTTCGAACACAGACATCTCCTGTACAGGCACGTATTATGGAACAGGGCAAGCTCCCAATCTGTATTCTGTCACCGGGACGTGTATTCCGTTCAGATGAAGTAGATGCGACACATTCTCCATCCTTCCATCAGATTGAAGGATTGATCATCGATAAGAATATCTCGTTTGCCGACTTAAAGGGAACACTGGAAGTATTTGCAAAAGAATTATTCGGAGAAGATACAAAGACGAAATTCAGACCACATCATTTCCCATTCACAGAACCAAGTGCCGAGATGGATGTAAGCTGCTTCAAATGCGGTGGAAAAGGATGCCGTTTCTGTAAAGGATCCGGATGGATTGAGATCCTTGGATGCGGAATGGTACATCCACATGTGTTGGAAATGTGCGGAATCGACCCGGAAGAATATACAGGATTCGCATTCGGTGTAGGACTGGAACGTATCGCACTTCTGAAGTACGAGATCGACGACATGAGACTGTTATATGAAAATGATATCAGATTCTTAAAACAGTTCTAACGAGCATAAAAAAGAAGGAAGCACGAACGAAGTGAGCAGAGAAAAGGAGATTATAAATGAATACTTCATTATCATGGATAAAAGCGTATGTTCCGGATCTTGATGTAACAGCTCAGGAATATACAGATGCAATGACTTTGTCTGGTACAAAAGTCGAAGGTTTTGAAAAATTAGATGCGGATCTTGATAAGATCGTGATCGGACAGATTGACAAGATTGAAAAACATCCGGACGCAGATAAGCTGATCATCTGTCAGGTAAATATCGGAACAGAGACGATTCAGATCGTAACAGGTGCTCCGAATGTGAAAGAAGGAGACAAAGTACCTGTAGTATTAGCAGGTGGACGTGTGGCAGGCGGACATGAGCCCGGACAGCGCGTAGAAGGCGGGATCAAGATCAAAAAAGGAAAGCTCCGCGGCGTAGAAAGCGACGGTATGATGTGTTCCATCGAAGAACTTGGTTCAAACAGAGAGATGTATCCGGAAGCTCCGGAGTACGGAATCTACATCTTCGATGACGATGCAGTTGTAGGAGAAAGCGCAATCAAAGCGCTTGGACTGGATGACGTTGTTGTAGAATACGAAGTAACATCTAACCGTGTAGACTGCTTCAGTGTAGTGGGTATTGCAAGAGAAGCTGCAGCTACATTTAACAAAGAGTTCCATCCACCGGTGGTTACACCGACGGGAAATGATGAAAATGCAGCAGATTACATCAAAGTATCTGTTAAGAATCCGGAACTTTGTCCAAGATACTGCGCAAGAATCGTAAAGAACATTAAGATCGGACCATCTCCAAAATGGATGCAGAGACGTCTGGCTTCTGTAGGTATCCGCCCGATCAACAACCTGGTTGATATTACAAATTACGTAATGGAAGAATACGGACAGCCAATGCATGCATACGACCTTGATACGATCGAAGGAAAAGAGATCGTAGTACGCACTGCAGAAAAAGGAGAGAAATTCACAACTCTTGACGGACAGGAAAGAGAGATGGACGAATCCGTACTGATGATCTGTGATGGTAAGAAATCTATCGGTATTGCAGGTATCATGGGTGGAGAGAACTCCATGATCACAGATGACGTTCAGACAATGTTATTTGAAGCAGCATGTTTCGACGGAACCAATATCCGTAAATCAAGTAAAAAGATAGGACTTCGTACGGATGCTTCCGGTAAATTTGAAAAAGGACTGGATCCGAACAATGCAGAAGCAGCCATCGACCGTGCATGCCAGCTGATCGAAGAACTCGGAGCCGGTGAAGTTGTCGGAGGAATGGTCGATGTATACAGCAAGAAGAAAGAACCTGTAAGAGTACCATTTGATGCAGATAAGATCAACAAACTTCTTGGAACAGACATTTCCAAAGAAGAGATGCTTGGATATTTCAGGAAGATCGATCTGGAATTCGACGAAGAGACAAGCGAAGTCATCGCCCCTACTTTCCGTCATGACTTATTCCGTATTGCTGACCTTGCAGAAGAAGTTGCAAGATTCTACGGATATGATAACATTCCTACCACACTTCCAAGCGGAGAAGCTACAACAGGAAAATTATCATTTAAGTTAAGAGTAGAGCAGGTTGCCCGTGATATTGCAGAATTCTGTGGATTCAGCCAGGGAATGACGTATTCATTCGAAAGCCCGAAAGTATTTGACAAGCTTCTGATTCCGGAAGATTCAGATCTTCGTAAGGCGATCCCGATCATGAACCCATTGGGAGAAGATTACAGTATTATGCGTACATCTTCTTTAAATGGTATGTTGTCATCACTTGCAACAAACTATAACAGAAGAAATAAAGACGTAAAATTATATGAACTGGCTAACATTTATCTTCCAAAGGCACTTCCACTTACAGAACTGCCGGATGAAAGAGTACAGTTCACACTCGGTATGTATGGAGAAGGCGATTTCTTCACTATGAAGGGTGTGGTAGAAGAGTTCTTTGACAAGGTTGGCCTTCATAAGAAAGAAAAATACGATCCAAATGCAGGAAAATCATTCCTTCACCCGGGACGTCAGGCGAACATCATCTACGATGGTGTGGTTGTAGGATACCTCGGAGAAGTTCATCCGGAGGTCGCAGATAACTACGGAATCGGAACAAGAGCTTACATTGCCGTTATTGATATGCCGGAGATTGTAGCAAGAGCTACATTTGACCGTAAGTACACAGGAATTGCAAAATTCCCTGCAGTTACACGTGACATCAGTATGGTAATGCCAAAAGAGATCCTGGTAGGACAGATTGAAGATGTGATCGAAAGCAAGGGCGGCGAATATCTGGAAAGTTATTCCCTGTTCGACATTTACGAAGGAGCACAGATCAAGGCTGGATTCAAATCTGTTGCATATTCTATCGTATTCCGTGCAAAGGACAAGACACTGGAAGATGCAGATGTATCGGCAGCTATGGAACGTATCCTGAAAGCACTGGAAGGTATGGGAATCGAACTTCGTAAATAATGATCAGCAGCATTCATAACAGATAATGTACTCTGTAAAAAGAGTAAGAGGGTTACGTATGAAGAAAAAACAGATCGCAGGTCTGGTAGTAGCGGCAGCACTGTTCGTTGGAGTCAGTGCTGCCAGCGTATTTACCAATACGATTTGCAAAAATCTGCTTCAGAGCAGTGTAAAAGATGTGATAGATCTTGGTGGCTCATGTCAGTTTGATCCTCCGTCAGAAGATTATATTGCAATTGTCAAAGTAGAGGGTACAATTCAGGAACAGACGCAGAGCAGTGCACTGGAGTCATCAAGTGGATACCAGCATGATTCGACAATGAATTATATTGATGAACTGATGGACGATCCGGAGAACAAAGGAATCCTGTTGTATGTGGATTCTCCGGGTGGAACTGTCTATGAATCAGAAGAACTGTATCAGAAACTGAAAGAATATAAAGAAACGACAAAGCGACCAATCTGGGATTATATGGCACATTATGCGGCATCCGGCGGATATATGGTGTCTATGGCATCGGATAAGATATATGCCAATTCGAATACGACGACCGGCTCGATCGGTGTGATCATGTCGGGATATGACATGTCAGGCCTGTATGAAAAGCTTGGAATCCGTTACGTCAGTATTACAAGCGGTAAGAATAAGGACAGCAGTAAATTTACAGATGAACAGATCGCAATTTATCAGGATCAGATCAATGAGGCTTATGATGAATTCGTAAACATTGTGGCAGATGGACGTAAAATGTCGGTAGATGATGTAAAGAAACTTGCAGATGGCAGAACATATACTGCGAAGCAGGCGAAGCAAAATGGTCTGATCGATGAGATCAGTCTGTATCCGGATATGAAGGATGCGATGAGTAAAAAGCTGGGAACGTCTACATTTTATGAGATGGAATCGGAGGAAGGGCTGCTACAGTCACTGTTCTCCAAAGTAGAATCATTAGTTCCCAAGTCAGAAGCACAGGTTCTGACGGAAACCGCCAAAAGTATAGAAAGCGGGGTGCCGATGTATTATGCAGAACAATTGCGATGATCAGGCTGTCCGAAACATGCAGAATAGTCAAAGTGTTTCGGTGGATATGGATTATGCCGGGTTCTGGGTACGGCTGTCAGCTTATGTGATCGACAGTGTGGTAGTATTTACAGGACTTTTGATCGTAAGACTGATATTTGCAGGAATCTCACTGGCTGGCGGAGATGCGATAACAGGAACGGACATTTTATTTCATTATTCGTTGAAAGATATCGTTTTGTATGGATTGAAAGTGTTGTATTTTATCGCATTTACTTATCTGACTGGAACGACACTGGGAAAAAAAGCAATGAATCTCCGGGTAGTTTCCAGTAATCCGGAAGAAAAACTGACATTGTTAAATGTAGTGTATCGTGAGACTGTCGGAAGATTTTTATGCAGTCTCCCGGTGAATATCGGTTATATTGTTGCCGGAATTGATTCGGAAAAGCGGGGATTCCATGATATGCTTTGTGATACCAGAGTGGTATATCAGAAGAAAGAACTGCAAAAAACAGAACCTATACAGAATTCTGTAGTTGAGAAACAGCAGGAACCGGTGTATAATGGCTATCATCTGGTAGAAAAAGATATGTAGAGAATAAAAAAGGGAAGGAATTCATAATTATGAAACGTCAGGATTTTTATTATGAATTGCCGGAAGAACTGATCGCACAGGATCCGCTTGAGGATCGTTCAAGCTCCAGACTTCTTGTCCTTGACAAGGAGACCGGGGCTTTTTCCCATCATGTATTTAAAGAGATCACAGAGTATCTGCATGAGGGCGACTGCCTGGTAATCAATGATACCAAGGTCATTCCGGCAAGACTGATTGGCTCCAAAGTAGAGACCAACGCCAAAATCGAAGTATTATTATTGAAGAGAAAAGAAAATAACGTATGGGAGACTCTGGTAAAACCGGGAAAGAAAGCAAAAGTCGGAGCTAAGATCAGCTTCGGTGACGGTCTTCTGATGGGAGAAGTTATCGATGTGGTAGAAGAGGGAAACCGTCTCATCAAATTTGAATTTGACGGAATTTTTGAAGAAATCTTAGACCAGCTCGGACAGATGCCGCTGCCTCCTTATATTACACATCAGCTGGAGGATAAGAACCGTTACCAGACAGTATATGCGACTCACACAGGTTCGGCAGCAGCACCGACGGCAGGGCTGCATTTTACACCGGAGCTGCTGGAAGAGATTAAGGCAAAAGGTGTAGATATTGCAAGAGTTACGCTTCATGTGGGACTTGGAACATTCCGTCCGGTAAAAGTGGATGAGATCACAGAGCACCACATGCATTCGGAATTCTTCGTGATCGATGAGGAAGCGGCAGAGAAGATCAACCGTGCAAAAGAAAACGGACACCGGGTCATCTGTGTGGGAACTACAAGCTGCAGAACTGTAGAGTCGGCGGCAGATGAGCAGGGACACCTGGAAGCTAAGAGCGGATGGACGCAGATTTTTATCTATCCGGGATATCAATTCAAAGTCCTGGATGGTCTGATCACAAACTTCCATCTTCCGGAATCTACGCTGATCATGCTGGTATCTGCATTGGCGGGAAGAGAGCATGTGCTTGCAGCTTATGAAGAGGCTGTAAAGGAGCGTTACCGGTTCTTTTCATTCGGGGATGCGATGTTTATTCAGTAGAAGACGCCGGAGAAGCAGAGGTTCTTCTTGCTGGAGAGACAGAATGGAAGAAGGTTGTGGCTCCGGATAATTTTATTGCAATTGCAGACAATGAATATAAGATACGTACAAATGATATTCTTGAATATCTTTGTGATTATGATGAAAAATAAAAAGATAAAGTAAACGCAGACAATTTGACATGTAAGTGTGAAAACGCTAAAATTGGTGGAGGAATGTAGAAAACTACAGACCTCCATTTTTTTCGACCGGAAGGGAGAGAAAAAGAGTAAAAAATCCCGTTGGAAAGGAGTCCACATGCCGAAAAAAGAATTAGCAAAAGGCTATACAACCGGAACCTGTGCACAGGCAGCGACAAAGGCGGCAATGCAGATGCTTTTTACAGGCGAAAAAGTAAGACAGATACAGGTAGAGCTGCCTCAGGGAGAAAAGTTGTGCCTGGACATTGAAGATATACAAAGAGAATACAAGTCCGGGCAGAAAAGATTACCGGCTGAAGTATCCTGTGCAGTCAAAAAAAACAGCGGGGATGATCCGGATATTACGAATGGAGTTCTGGTTTACAGTAAAGTAAGAATTTCAGATACAGGAAAGATCTGTATTGATGGCGGGAACGGAGTCGGAAGAGTGACAAAACCGGGACTGGATCAGCCGGTGGGCGAAGCTGCAATTAACTGCGTGCCAAGGCAGATGATAAGAAAAGAAGTGGAGGAAGCCTGTGAAGAGGTTGGCTATACCGGAGGAATTGATGTGGAGATATCGATTCCGGAAGGAGTCAGGCTGGCAAAAGAAACATTTAATCCAAGACTTGGAATAGAAGGTGGACTTTCGATACTTGGAACAACCGGTATCGTAAATCCGATGAGTGAGCAGGCACTGATCGATACCATTGAAGTGGAGATGAAGGTATGCATGGCAGAAAAATATCGCTATCTTATTGTTGCACCGGGAAATTACGGATTGGATTTTTTGAAAGAACAGTATAGTATAGAAGAAAATGATGTGGTAAAATGTAGTAACTATATTGGTCAGACCATAGATATGGCAGTGGAGATGGATTGCAAGGGTATCCTGCTGGTCGGACATATCGGGAAACTGATCAAGGTATCCGGCGGAATTATGAATACACATTCCAGATGGGCAGATTGCCGGATGGATTTATTCGCCACAGCTGCTTTGAGAGCAGGAATAGAAGGAAAAAAAGCGGCAGAATTTCTGGAGTGTGTGACGACGGATGATGCACTGGAAAAATGCAGCGCTGAAGAACGTCTATGTATTATGGAAAAGATCATGATGCGTATGGAAGAATATCTGAACTACCGTGGCAGCGGTAAGATACAGGTGGGAGCAGTCACATTTTCGAATGTGTACGGTGTTCTTGGAAAGACAAAAGCAGCAGAAGAGCTGATAGAAAAATTCAGACAGGAACGACAGATACAGTAACTGACAGGGGAGGAACCGAAAATGATACATTTTGTAGGAGCAGGTCCGGGTGCAGAAGATCTGATCACGGTCCGGGGACAACGTTATCTGGAACAGGCAGATGTAGTGATCTATGCGGGATCACTGGTGAATCCGGGATTGTTAAAAAGCACAAAAGAAGGCTGTAAAATATATAACAGTGCGAAGATGACACTGGAAGAAGTGCTGGAGGTTATGAAAGAAGCAGAACAGGAGCAGAAGACAACGGTCCGTCTGCATACAGGAGATCCATGCCTGTACGGTGCGATCAGGGAACAGATGGATCAGCTGGATCATTTGGGAATTACATATGATTCTTGTCCGGGTGTCAGTTCATTCTGCGGGGCAGCAGCAGCGCTGAATCTGGAATATACGCTTCCGGAAGTGTCGCAGAGCGTCGTTATCACACGTATGGAAGGAAGGACACCGGTACCGGAAAAGGAAAAGGTTGCAGCATTTGCAAGTCATAATGCGACGATGGTACTCTTCTTAAGTACCGGACTTCTGGAAAAGCTGGAAGAACAATTGCTCGAAGGCGGATATCGGGAAGATACACCGGCTGCAATTGTATACAAGGCAACATGGCCGGAAGAGGAGAAATATATTTGTACAGTCAGTACGCTGGCAGAGACAGCAAAAACACATGGAATTACCAAGACGGCACTGATCATCGTCGGGGATGTGGTGACACACCATGTGTATGAACGTTCCAAATTATACGATCCGGAATTCACTACAGAATTCCGTCAGGGAGCAAAATAAGATGAAGATTGCAATGATCAGTTTTACCGGAAATGGATGGAAACTGGAAAGACTTTTAGCACGTGAACTGGAAAAAGAAGGGCATCAGGTGACAAAGGCAGTAAAATGCAAAGAGCTGGAAGCGGAAAAATCCGCAGTAAAATGCAGCGCCGGAGATTGGACAGGCGAACAGTTCCGGACACAGGATGTACTGATCTTTATCGGAGCCGTACAGATTGCCGTACGTCTGATTGCATCTTATATAGAATCAAAGACAAGTGATCCGGCAGTACTGGTACTGGATGAGAAAGGACAGTACTGTATTCCGATTTTATCCGGACATATCGGTGGGGCGAATGAGATGGCGGAAATAATTGCCGGGATGGCAGGAGCGGTACCGGTGATCACAACAGCAACAGACATCAATCAGAAATGGGCAGTAGACGTATTTGCCAGAAAGAACCATCTCTATATAGAGGACATGCAGAAAGCAAAGCAGATTTCGGCGAAAGTTTTGGAAGGAAAGCCGGTTATGGTCGCTGTTGAGGGAGGCATAGATTTCATAGAAGGGACTGTGCCGGAAGAAGTGAAGATCGTGCCGGAAACCTGTGAAGATCTGGATATCTATATCGGAATATATGAGCATGGATTAAGCAGTCATGTATTAAAGCTGATACCACAGCGGATAACGGCAGGAATCGGCTGCAAAAGGGGGACATCTGCAGAACAGATAGAGGTTTTGGTGGATAAAATATTGCAAGAATCACATATTAATAAGAAAAGCATCAGCAGAATTGCAAGTATCGATCTGAAAAAAAACGAACAGGGACTGCTTACATTCTGCAGCAGATATAGAATAGAGCCGGAATTCTATCCGGCGGAGATATTAAAAGAAGTGGAAGGCGAATTCAGCGCATCCACATTTGTAAAAGAGATTACCGGAGTAGACAATGTATGTGAACGAAGTGCTGTGTGTGCAGGCGGCACACTCCGGATCAGAAAACAGGCAGAAAATGGTGTGACAGCAGCATTTGCCTGGGATAATTGGAGGGTGAAGTTTGAATAAGGTATATGTGATAGGAATGGGACCGGGGGCTTATGAACAGATGACGGTGAAAGCAATCAGAACTCTGGAAAAATGTGATGTGATCGTCGGGTATACCGTATATATAGAATTATTAAAAGAACATTTCCCGGATAAAAGATATCTGACAACATCCATGAGACAGGAAGCAGAGCGCTGCAGAATGGCATTTGAAGAGGCAAAGAAGGGTGCGGTGACAGCTATGGTGTGCAGTGGGGATGCCGGAATCTATGGAATGGCAGGACTGATGTATGAAATCGGGGAAGAATATCCGGAAGTAGCAATCGAGGTAATCCCGGGAGTGACGGCGGCACTGGGAGGTTCGGCGGTACTGGGAGCAGCAGTCGGGCATGATGTAAGCCTGATCAGTTTAAGTGATCTTCTGACACCGTGGGAGCTGATTGAAGAACGGCTCCGGTGTGCGGCAAAAGCTGATTTTGTAATCTGTCTTTATAATCCCTCCAGCAGGAAGCGGAGTACGTATCTTGCAAAAGCATGTGAACTGATTCTGGAATACAAATCAGAAGATACCGTCTGCGGAATTGTGAAAAATATCGCCCGTGAGGGAGAACAAATGCAGACACTGACATTGAAGGAATTAAAAGAAACAACGGTAGATATGTTCTCGACTGTATTTATCGGAAATAAACAGACGAAGGTAATTCGGGAAAAAATGGTTACACCAAGGGGATATCGTATATGAAAGACAAAAAGATTCTATTATATGCAGGAACAACAGAAGGAAGAAAATTAGCATCGTATCTCGGAAGAAGAGGCGTAAGGCTGCATGTATGTGTGGCAACTGCTTACGGGGAAAGTCTGCTTCCGGAAGAGAAGAATATAACGGTAACACATGACCGGATGGACAGCGGACAGATGGGTGAGTTCATGCGTGTGTTTGAACCGGACTATGTCATTGATGCGACACATCCATATGCAAAAGAAGTAACAAAGAACCTGAAAAGTGCCTGCGAGGTGATGCAGGTTCCTTATTTTCGCCTGGTCAGAGGAAGCGGAGAGACCAAAGAAAGCATCTGTGTGGAAAATATGGATGAAGCGATAAAGTATCTGGAAAAAACGGAAGGAAATATTCTGGTGACAACGGGAAGTAAGGAGCTGGAATCCTATACAAGACTGACAGATTATGAAAGCCGTGTATACGCAAGGGTTCTGTCTGTCGGGCAGGTGGCAGTCAGCTGTGAAGAACTTGGATTCTCCGGACGTCATCTGATCTGTATGCAGGGACCATTTTCTAAGGAAATGAACCTTGCTATGTTAAAGGAATATGACATTGCTTACATGGTGACGAAAGAATCCGGACTTGCAGGCGGATATCCGCAGAAATGCCAGGCGGCATTAGAAGCGGGGGTAAAGCTGGTTGTGATCGGACGGCCGGAAGAAGAGGAGGGAATGGACTTTGAAGAAATGTCCAAATTCCTCCAGAAGGAGCTGGAACTGAATAATCACTGGAAAGTTACATTGGTTGGAATCGGAGCCGGAGCCAGAGATCAGGTCACGCTGGAAGCAAAGCGATGCTGTCAGGAAGCAGAACTTCTGATCGGTGCCGGACGGATGATCGAGTCGGTGGCAGAAGTCGGACAGACAATATATGAAGCATATCGCCCGGATGAGATCATTGCTTATATTAAAGAAAATCCGGAATATGAAAATGTAACGATCGCTTTGTCCGGTGATACCGGTTTTTACAGCGGGGCGAAAAAGATCCTGAAATTAACGGAAGATGATCCGCAGATTGAGATAAAAGTGGTACCTGGAGTGTCATCCATTGTATATTTTGCGTCAAAGCTTGGTATACCATGGGAAGATGCAGCCCTTGTGAGCCTGCACGGAAGAAAAGAGAATCTGATGACGGTGATCAAGGAGAATAAGAAGGTATTCGCGCTGGTAAGTAACGCAGAGGAGATACGCCAGATTCTGGCAAAAATGACGGATTACGGAATGGGAGATGTGATCGTTAAGATCGGAACAGAACTTTCGTATGAGAATGAAGAGATTCAGACAGGAACTGCAAGATCACTGTTGCATTATAAGGGAGAGAATCTGGCAGTTTTATATATTGAAAATGAATCAGGTGGAGAAAGCCCGGTAATTCCTGCTATTGCAGATGACGTATTTGTCCGTGGGGATGTGCCGATGACAAAGGAAGAAGTAAGAAGCATCTCCATCGCAAAACTCAGGATCAAGAAGAATGCAGTTGTCTATGATGTGGGAGCAGGAACAGGCTCTGTCTCTGTGGAGGCAGCTATGGTTGCAACAAAGGGAGAGGTCTATGCAATTGAACAGAAGGTGGAAGCACAGGAACTGATCCGTGAAAATGCAAGAAGAATGCATGTGGACAATCTGCACGTGATCGAAGGTATGGCACCGGAGGCGCTGGAAGAACTGCCGGCACCGGATTGCGTATTTATCGGAGGAAGCAAAGGCCGGCTGTCTGCAATCCTGGATGTGATACGGGAGAAAAATCCGTTCGTCCGTGTGGTGATGAATGTAATTTCGCTGGAAACGATGATGCAGGTATTAAATTATACAGAAGAAAACAAGATAGAAGACGTGGAAATCATACAGGTAGCGGTAAGCCGTGCGGAAAAAGCGGGAAGCTATCATATGATGCATGGCCAGAACCCTGTCTATGTGATCAGCTTTACAGGCAAACCGGTAAAAAAAGCAGAAGCTGCCAAAGAAGAAGATGTTGTCTGGGAGGAAAATGAGTAATGAAGCTTCCAAGAATCCTGATCACTGCGATGAGAAGTGGTGCAGGTAAAACAATGCTGACCTGTGGAATATTGAAGGCAATGAAGATGCAGGAGTTAAGTCCTGCGTCTTTTAAGTGCGGGCCGGATTACATCGATCCGATGTTCCATAAGACGGTGATCGGTGTCAGCAGTTATAATCTGGATGCTTTCCTGTGTGGAAAAAACGGAGTTCGGAAGATATTAAAAAAGAATGGTGCCAGAGCAGATATCTGTGTAATGGAAGGCGTGATGGGATACTATGACGGAATCGCAGGGATTTCATCGGAAGCAAGTGCCTATGATATTGCGTGCATTACAGATACACCTGCAGTGATGATCCTGGACTGCAAAGGGCTGAGTGTATCGGCAGTGCCGTGCATTCAGGGATTCCTGAATTATAAAGAGAACAGCCACATCAAGGGAGTGATCTTAAACAGGCTGTCTCCGATGATGTATGGAAGAATGAAAGAGATGATCGAGGTGCAGACAGGGATCAGGGTCTATGGATATGTTCCGGTTATGAAAGACTGTGCACTGGAAAGCCGGTATCTCGGACTGAAACTTCCGAATGAACGAAAAGACACGGAAGAAAAACTGGAAATGCTGGGTGAACAGATCTTAAAAAGTGTAGATATTGCAGGACTTCTCGAACTGGCAGAAAATGCGCCGGAAATTGACAGAAGAGACATGGAAGAATCTTTTGATGGCCGAAAGCCAGAGAAAGATAAGGAGAAGAAAAGTGCAGAATCAGCTGTAGCAGAGATGGTAAGAATCGGACTTGCAAGTGATGACGCATTCTGCTTTTTCTATCAGGACAATCTGGATCTGTTTCGGAAGATGGGGGCGGAGCTGGTTCCGTTTTCCCCGCTTTATGATGAGAAGATTCCGGAAAATCTGTCCGGACTTTTATTCTATGGAGGATATCCGGAGCTGTATGCAGATAGATTGAGTAAGAATGAGTCGATGCGGATGAGCGTCCGGAATGTACTGGAAGATGGCATGCCGTGTATTGCCGAGTGCGGAGGGTTCATGTACCTGCAGGAATATATTCAGGATGAAAGTGGAGAATCATTTCCGATGACTGGTTTTCTGAAAGGAAAAAGCTATCCGACTGGTTCATTAAAACGCTTTGGATATGTAACCCTGACAGAAGGATGTGTGTTCGGAAAAGAGGCAGGAGCGGTTCCGGCGCATGAATTTCATTATTATGATTCAGAAGTGTGCGGAGAAGCTTTCCAGGCAGAGAAGCCAATGTCAAAGCGTTCATGGAAATGTATGATCAGTACGGATACGATACTGGCAGGATATCCGCATATACACTATTATGGAAATGAAAAGGTTCCGGAGAACTTTCTGGAACGGTGCAGAAGATACAGTGAGCAGGAAAAAGGAAGAGTATAGAGAAAATTGAAAGAGGATAAGAACATGGCAGAGCAAAGCTTAGAACAACTGGAGCATGAATTTCATCAGATTGTGTCCGGTATCCGTCCGTCAGATGAGAAGACGAAAGAACAGGCACAGAAAAAGTGGAATTCCATTGCGAAACCGCTGCACAGTCTGGGAAAATTGGAAGAAGATATCATGCAGATCGCAGCACTGACCGGTGAGAGGGAAGTGCATCTGGACAGGAAAGCCCTGATCGTAATGTGTGCGGATAACGGCGTTGTAGAAGAAGGTGTAACCCAGACCGGTCAGGAAGTAACAGCGATCGTTGCAGAGAATTTTCTGACGTGTAATACCAGTGCGGCGATCATGTGTGAAAAAGCAGGGGTAGATATCTTCCCCATCGATATTGGCATGGCAGCAGATACAAAAGTTCCGAGATATAAGACCGCAAATGGAACGGCAAATATGACCAAAGGTCCGGCTATGACAAGAAAGCAGGCTTTGCAGGCAATTCTGACCGGCATACATCAGGTGAAAGAAAAGAAAGAAGCTGGATATCAGATCATTGCTACCGGAGAGATGGGAATCGGGAATACGACGACCAGCAGTGCGGTTGCTTCCGTACTTTTAGAGATAGAACCTGCAGCGATCACGGGCCGGGGGGCAGGACTGGATGATGAGGGATTAAAAAGCAAGATACATGCGATAGAGAAAGCAATAGCAGTGAATCAGCCTGACCGGGCGGATCCGGTGGATGTCCTGGCGAAAATCGGAGGATTCGATCTGGCAGGAATCACCGGATTGTATCTGGGAGGAGCTGCATACCGGATTCCGGTTGTGGTAGATGGATTCATCTCGGCAGTTGCAGCACTGGCAGCAGTCAGGATTTGTGAACGGACCAAAGATGCAATGATCGTGTCTCATATCTCAAAGGAACCGGGGATGCGTAAGATATTGGAAGAATTACATATGGAAGCACCATTGCATGCGGATATGTGTCTGGGAGAAGGAACCGGAGCAGTGGCATATCTTCCGGTACTGGATCTTGCAGCAGAAGTATATGGGCGGATGAGTACATTTTCAGATAATGAGATAGAAGATTATAAAGAATTAGGTGGGGAAGCATGATACATCTGGTAACAGGCGGAAGCGGAAGCGGCAAGTCCGGGTATGCGGAGAACTGGCTGACAGGGAGAGGTAAGAGGCAAGAAGAAGAGCCGGGAGTGAATGGAGAAGAAGAGCAAAAGAAGGCTGACATTTTCGTATATATTGCAACCATGCAGCCTTATACAGAAGAAACACTGAAAAAGATAGAAAGACATCACCAGCTGAGAGCAGGAAAAGGATTCCGAACATTGGAAAAATACACAGATCTGCCAGAACTTGAGATACCGGAGAATCAGGGCATCCTTCTGGAGTGCATATCGAATCTGACTGCGAATGAACTTTACAGAGAAGACGGCACCCTAAATGATTTAAAAGAAACAGAAGAAAAAGTACTGGCGGGGGTACGCTGGCTGAACGATTCTACTGCACGTCTTGTAATTGTTACCAATGAAGTGACGGCAGATGTAAATGGCTACAGTGAAGAGACGGAAAAATACAGGGAATGCATCGGAAAGATAAATCAAAGACTTGCAGAACTTGCAGATATCGTAACAGAGGTCGTATATGGAATCCCTGTACGAGTGAAAGGAACAGAAGAAGTATGAAGAGTATAAAAAGAATATGGAATAGTTTCAAAATTGCGTTTTCTATGTACAGCAGGATTCCCATGCCACGCAGTGAATGGACGGATGAAAATAAATCGTATGCGATGTGTTTTTTTCCGTGGATCGGTGCGGTGATCGGACTTTTGTCTTATGGGATGTTTCGGTTTTCGAAATGGTTTGGTATACATAGAGGAGGAAATCATTCCTTGTTTTTTACTATCTTACTGATCCTGATCCCGGTCTTTGTTACCGGTGGGATTCATTTGGATGGATTTCTTGACACACAGGATGCATTGAGCTCATGGCAGACAAAAGAGCGGCGTCTGGAAATTCTGAAAGATTCCCATGCGGGGGCATTTGCAATCATTTCATGTACAGTGTATTTTCTGATATATATCGGCGTGTATTCATGTCTGAGTGTACGCAGCATGGAAGTGATCGCATATAGCTTTGTGCTGTCGAGAACATTGAGCGGCCTGTCTGTCGTCACATTCCCACAGGCAAGAAAAAAGGGCATGGCGGCAGATTTTTCGGAAAGTGCATCGACAAAGATTACAAGAATTGTATTGGTCGTGTATCTGATCATTTTGTGTTTTATGATCTCACTGACCGGAGGAATCTGTGGAGTCGGGTGCGTGATTGCGGCGGGAGTCGTATTCGGTTATTATTACCGGATGGCAATGAAGAACTTTGGCGGTGTCACCGGAGATCTGTGCGGCTATTTTCTGCAGGTGTGTGAACTTGTGATGGCACTGGCGGCAGTAGTCACAGATATTGCGGTAAAGAGCGGGCTTATCGGATAAAATAATAGAAAGGGAAAGAACTATGATCATGATAATCGGCGGCGCATATCAGGGAAAGCTTGCGTTTGCAAAAAAGATGTATCCGGATATTACATGGGCAGATGGTGCTGTATGCGGAGAAGAGGAATTGTATAGCTGCGGAGGTATCTGTCATTTTCATCATTATATCGAAAGAATGATAAAAGCAGGAAAACCGGTGAATGATCTTGCGGAAAAATTAATCCACGGGAATCCGGCAGTGATACTGGTCACGGATGAGATCGGATACGGAATCGTACCGGTTGACCGTATGGAGCGGGAATACAGGGAGCAGACGGGAAGAGTCTGCACGGAACTTGCTGCATATTCGGAGAAAGTATACCGCGTGATGTGCGGGATCGGACAGGTGATAAAAGAAGTATGAGGATTTATCTGATACGTCATTCGCTGACAGAAGGAAATAAAGAGAAGCGTTATATCGGAACAACCGATGAGCCGCTATGCCGGGAAGGAATAGAGCTTTTGGAAACGAGAAAAACGGAATATCCAGAGATAGAATATATTTATGTAAGTCCGATGAAGCGGTGTGTACAGACCGCGGAGATTATCTATCCTGAGACGATGGCAGCAGGAAACTATAGCTGTAATAATAAGCTGCGGGAATGTGATTTTGGATTATTTGAAAATCATAATTATATTGAACTGTCTGGATGCCCGGAATATCAGGCATGGATAGACAGCGGTGGAAAACTTCCGTTTCCGAAAGGAGAAAGCAGGGAAGGCTTCATCAGACGGATACTGGAAGGATTCCGGGAAGTGGTACGGGACGCGGCAGGACATGACCGGGAGAAGATCGCAGTGATCGCGCATGGCGGAACGGTCATGAGCATCATGGAGCAGTATGCAGTAAAGGAAGATGGAACTCCTGCAGGAAGTTACTATGATTATCAGGTGAAGAACGGAGAAGGATATGAACTTAGAATTTCAGAGAATGACATATATGACGATTGCAGTGGCGGCCGGATTCATTCTGGATCTGATCTTCGGGGATCCAAGATGGCTGTATCATCCGGTTCGGCTGATCGGACATCTGATATCCGGAGTAGAAAGAATTATCAGGAGCTTTTTACCGAAGAGTAAGACTGGAGAACGGATCGGCGGGGGAATCCTTGTACTGGTAGTTGTAACCGTCAGCACGTTGATTCCGGCAGTGCTGCTCCATCTGGCGTACCGATATATCTGGCAGCTTGGACTGGTACTGGAAAGTTTCTGGTGTTATCAGATCCTTGCAACGAAATCTTTAAAAGTGGAAAGTGACAGGGTATATGTGGCTTTAAAAGAAAAGGGGCTGGAAGCCGGAAGAAAAGCAGTCTCCATGATCGTCGGAAGAGATACACAGAATCTGACCGAAGAAGGTGTAACGAAGGCGGCAGTGGAGACGGTGGCAGAGAATACATCCGATGGCGTGATCGCACCGTTATTTTATATGCTGATTGGCGGAGCGGTTCTTGGATTTGCCTATAAAGCGGTCAATACGATGGATTCGATGGTCGGATATAAAAATGAAAAATATCAGTATTTCGGAACGGCTGCGGCAAAGCTTGACGATGTGGTAAACTACATACCGGCAAGAATATCAGCGGTACTTATGATAGTTGCGGCATTCCTGACAGGAATGGATGGAAAGAATGCCGCAAAAATATTCCGGCGGGACCGTTATAATCATAAAAGCCCGAATTCCGCCCAGACAGAGGCAGTGATGGCAGGTGCACTGGACGTACAGCTTGCGGGAGATGCGTGGTATTTTGGAACGCTGTATAAGAAGCCGGTGATCGGGGATCCAATCCGGGAAATGGAACTTCTGGATATCCGGAGATCACATAAGCTGTTATACGGAACCGCATTGCTTGGTCTGGTACTTGGACTCATCATTCGTCTGCTGGCTATGGGCTAATTGATATTGATATTAAAAATCAAAAAATAAAACAATATTATCTGTAAAATAAGGATATAAAGTTAGAATTGTGCAAATAATGTTCCTGTTGACTAACATAGTTAATGCAACTTACAATATAAAAAAGAAGTAAGGAAGGTGTTAGTTATGCAGGCATTGTCAAAGGCAGCGGCTGGAAAAAGCTACACTATCAAGTGGATGTTCGGCATCCCGGAAGTTCTGGATAAAATCCGTAAATATAAGATCGGCGAAGGCAGTGAGATCACCGTGATCCAGAATTCCGGAAGTGACCTGATTATCAGAAGTGGTGAGAAGCGGATTGCAATGAGCAGTGATGCGGCAACAAGAATTCAGGTATAAGATTCCGGTTGACTATTTTCTGTAAAGTGAGTAAGATGATTGTAGCAAAATAGCAGAGAGAGCGGTTCGCCGCATGGGTGAAAGAAAGTTGGCAGAACAGAAAGAGACAGTTCACGGTGGAGACATTTACCGGAATCCTTCTGTTACAGATTATTCTGTAAACAGTAACCCACTGGG